>JALWQN010000132.1 GCA_027083115.1 Desulfurococcales archaeon | reverse complement strand
AGGATACTTAATAATGGGTCTACGGACATTCAGGGAGGTTCAGCA
The DNA here is from genome assembly GCA_027083115.1 of Desulfurococcales archaeon. Classification (GTDB taxonomy): domain Archaea; phylum Thermoproteota; class Thermoprotei_A; order Sulfolobales; family NBVN01; genus S013-73. Next base: position 12,353 of record JALWQN010000132.1, on the reverse strand, counting down.
GTTATTATGATTCCTTCACCACTAAAACCTCAGGAAATAAGGGTAAATATTCCTGCAATAAATTCAGGCGCTTATGCGGCAACAAGTATTAGGGGCTTAGATATACCCATCAATGCCTCACCAGGAACTTACAGGTTCGTAATGAAATATAACGCCACAGCTTCAACAAATGACGGAGTCACATACACATATAAAGGAAAAACCTCATTTAAAGCATCAGTATCTAAGCCATCGCCTCCCTATGTGAAGGTAGTGGATTATGGGTGGGTAACTGCATCCTATAACGATTCAAGAAATGCAGGGTTATATATAACTCTGCAGAACTTAGATCACTCCACAATAAATGCTATTGTCGCAACTATCATGCTACCCAAAGGGATGAGTACTCGGGACGGAAGAAGCTACTTGATTACTACCTCCACAACTCCGTTGAATTTCGGGAACGTAATTACCTTAAGGTTCAGCGGGATTAACGTGAGTAATTACCAAAGCCCTAAGGCCAGATTCAATGTAAGCATAAAGTATTTAGCTACATACAATGGCGCCCAATACTACGTCACCAAAAATTACTCAATAACTCTAAACTTAATTAATGAAGACATTATTTCAATTACCCAAGTAAGGTGGTTAAGTAATGGAGTGCCTGTTGAAGCACTACCTACAGCCAAAGACCTAACTCTTCAAGTCAGCTTGGTTAATTTTGGTGAAGATACTGTTACAACAGTCGTGCCTGAACTAAGCCTGCCTAAAGGTTTTGTCCTGAAGTCCTTCAGTGGCTCATGCATTTCGGGCTTAGCACCTGGTTCACAATGCGACCTCAGGTTCACTATTGATGTATCTAACACCACCAAGCCCGGCATATACGGTAGTGAATTAAGGCTTAATTATGTCATTAGGTCAGGAAGCACATTAATGTATTCATCGAAAACACTACAGGTTTACTTAGCAGTTAGTGACCCCAGCAAGTTCTTGCCAAACATAACTGTTGGTAATTACTGGTGGGGAACCACAACACCCACAACTGCTTACGGGCTTGAGAGAATGATGCCTGCACACATAGAAATCATTAATACTGGACGTTATGGAGCAACTAACGTTGAATACTTCCTTGAGTCACTTAATAAAACTATCAAGATTATTCAACCTAAGGGATTATGTGCTAACTCATTACCTAGCGGAGGTGTATGCAGGATAAACCCATACTTCGATTTAGGAAACATCAGCAAAGGAAAAGTCCTTGTTAGAATAAATCTTAGGTACTACATTAACCAATATGGTGCATATATTCCAGAAACAAAAACGTTCTTAATTACCTTACCGCTCCAGCAGTATGCAGGAATGAAGGAAGGAAACTTAGATGTAGTTAATTATGGATGGCAAAATAACCAGCCTGTATATCCTAAAACCGATAACGCGACCTACGTAATAACCATAGCTAACCACTACCCTTACGCTATAAGGTCTATTAGAGCAACCCTTAAACTACCAAAGGGTTTCAGAATAGCAGGACCTAATAACATAACGTACTTGCCAGGCCCGGTGGCTACGGGAGCTACTGCAGACCTTACCTTCACAATCAGCATAGGTAATGTAGAACCCGGTTACTATAAAGGACAGTTATTGTTGACTTACGTAATTAATTCTGGAGGTGCAGCAATACTTAAAACAGTAAATAATGAAGTAGTCCTTCAAGTTCAAGGATTAGGTAAGGGTATTGAATACGTAACATCTGGATGGTATGGAAGGCCTGCCCAACCGAACACTTACGGTAATTTAATGTACGTTGTTTTTAGAAATGATGTTTTCCCAACGATGAGAGGTATTGTTGCTGAAGTTAAGCTTCCTCCAGGGTTCACTTCAAGCATGAACAATGAATCTAGTGTTAAAATACCTGCAACATCTTCCTTACCCCAAATTCCTGCGACCAGCAGTATGCCAAAAACAATTACGGAAATCCTTAAAGAATTACCTTCGCAAACACCCCAGAACATAGGTAAGGGCGACCTGCTCTATTTTGTGATTCCTGTTAATGTGCTTAATGTTAAACCCGGCAACTACTCAGCGTTCCTAGAAATATCCTTTCTAGATCAGTGGGGGGACCTAAGGAACTATTCGCTTAAGGTGCCCATAAATATCATAGGATCTACTTACTTAATCCACGTATGGAGCGATGACATCTTAAACTTTAATAGCTCAAGAAGTCTTGTAATGCGCGTTAAGTTACTTAATGAGGGGACAGCACCAGTACATAATGTTTACTTAGCTCTTTACTCTCCATCACAGTACTACGTTCTTTTACCTAAGTCAAACCCGATGTATTTGGGTACACTTCAGCCCAATAAAGTAAGAATAATTAATGTGACAGTTTACTATAATCCTATCGCATCACCTCAACTACCTACTCCCATAACTTACGGTAATGTGCCTTTCCTAACTGGCATAATTTACACAGATCCCTTAGGGAATTTGCATACGATTAATGCATCCTTTACAGTAAGTATCCAGCCATTCATTAAGTTAGTACTTCAGGATATCACAGTTAAGAGGGAAAGTAATGAGGTTTCTGTGTCAGCTACAATAACTAATTTAGGTAATGCTCAGGCACAAAGAATAACGGCTAAGCTAGAAGTAGGCAATCACTCTGGACCGGAAGAATTCATTGGTGACCTCGACCCTTCATCACAGACATCATTCAGTGTAACAATAAACTGTAGCGAAACAACTCACACAGCCACGCTAATAATAAACTACAGGAATCCTTACAATGAGCCTGAAATAATGAAATACAGTATCTCATTACCTAAGTACCAACCAACAAATACAACACCCCAAACTACAGGGAAGCCAAGCCTAGACATTTATAGACTAAGCATAGCAATAGCGGTAATTGGTTTCTTAGTCACAGCAGGTATTTTGATATACTATCACCTGAAGAAGCACCCTATCCAGACAGGAGGAATGTGATCTGGTGGTATTATGAATATTGCCGATATCTTGAGGTACTCCTTTAAGGCCCTAACGGAAAAGAAAGTGAGGGCTTTGCTAACTATTGTGGGTATTGCTATAGGTCCCTTAGCTCTCGTAATGATGACTTCAGTGGTGAGGGGGTATGGGGGTTACGTGGAGTCACAGCTATTAGGTTTGGGCCAAAACACTGTGGTTGTTATGGGGACCTCTGAACATACTTTAACTAAAAGCGATTTAGACTATATTAAGCGGCTACCTGAGGCGAGTTCTGCTGAGCCCTTCTACTTAACCCAAGCCTACATTCAGACTAGGGAAGGACGTAAGCAGGTCTACGTGTATGCAATAAATAACGATATCTTATCTGAAGCAATAAGCAACCTTAAGCTTCAGGTAGGTAAATATCCTGCCCCTACAGACGTTACTTCTGCAGTCATAGGCCATTTCGTTGCTTACTCTGAAAGTACAGGCCAAAAACTCTATGGATTAGGTGATGTGCTGACATTGCTTATGCCTCAAGTTAAGAGTGGTGGTAGGGTAACCTTCACAAGAGCTACTGTCAGAATTGTAGGAGTCTATGAAGAATACGGTGGAGCTATGTTCGTGTCTCCAGATACAGGAGTTTTCCTGCCTGAGGAAGCAGGAAAGAAGCTACTCCATATGAATTCTTGGTCAGGCATATTCATCATTGTTAAGAAACCAACCCAAGTGAATGAATTAGTTAAAGAATTAAGGAGTACTTACGCAGGAAAGGTAGATATTATCGCATTTCAGCAGATAGCTAAGGTTGTCTCATCAATCTCTGGAGCCATGGATTTCATAGCGTTCTCAACATCCCTATCGGCTTTTGCGGTGGCGGTCGCAGGTACCGCAGCAACAATGATCACTTCCGTAATTGAGAGAACTAGGGAAATAGGTGTGCTTAAAGCCTTGGGTTTCACTGACGGCCAAGTTATGTGGATGATTATTGCTGAAGCTATATTGATGAGCATTATAGGTGGTTTAATAGGCGTAATTCTTGGTTCTGGAGGAGCCTTCGTTATGGCTTCGAGAGGCCTAACCATAAGTTCAGGAGTCTCTAAGATAGTTATTAAAGCGCCACCGAAAATAACTGCTTCATTATTAAGCTATACTTTAGGGATAACTTTAGCAGTAGGAATAATTGGTGGGCTCATCCCTGCTTATAGGGCAGCTAAAATACCTCCTGCAATGGCATTAAGGTATGAGTGATGTAGTAATGAAGTCTTGTTTAAGTCAGGCATCAATAATGCTTCTGATTCTGCTGGTTGTATCCATTATTCCTCAACAAATTGTTTTCGGGAATAAGGTCATAACCGAAAATATTGTTGTTAATGAAGCCAGGAATTATGTATTGGGAGGTCTTCCTCAACTTAAAGAATACTTAAGTAATAACCCACAAGTGAAGGATTTAGGTGTTGATGGAGCTCTAAGATTAAGGATCCTTAAGGTTATCTGGAATCTGTCGAGCGGGATCTATGTGGAGGTAAGTGAAGCCATGATAAATTCATCATGGGTTCCTTACTACTTCTATGTAGAGTTAAATCCAAGTAACGTGTCTTTAGCGAAAAAATTAAGTAACGAATCGACTAACATGATTTCTTCGTTGAGGAGCCGCTATTACGAACTGGCCCACGAAGTCACTCAAGAGGGCTTTAAAATCGTTGGATTCGCTCTCTACATTAACTCAACGCCAATAGGGATCCTTAGGCCTGGTCCCTACATAGATGTGGCTAGGCTTTACTGGGGTGTAAGGTTCGAAGGGCCAATTTCGGCGTACGCCTTACTTAACGATTATCCCATAATTAGGTATTTCCTTAGCAAGTTCAGCTACACTAAATCATTAACAATTAATGATGCAGTGAAAAAACTAAATAAAGTATCCATAACTCACCTTAATGCTAGCGACGTGAGGGAATATCTGCTGATAGTTAATGGTTCATTAAGGCAGGCTTACGTGGCTTATCTAAATCCTTATGAATTAGGTATTGTTTTAGGGGATAACGGGCAACTAATCTATCCTGGCAACTACACTAGTTTAGTTAAGAATTCGTCCCAAAATAATGTTGGTGGGCAAAACACAGCATTAATGAGCTACATTATTTACGTTGTTGCAGTATTGATTGCTGTTTTGACATTAATTTATGCGGGGATTAAGTTGAGGAAGATCTAATTAATTCTAAAGCAAGCTGCTTTACTGACCTATCACTCACTTCCTTCTTTAGTGCATTAATGAATTTTTTGAGGGGAATCATTTTTGCTTGAAGGTTTCCTCTCCCCCTAACAGAAACTGTTCTTGCTTGAGTCTCTGCAGGCCCGACAAGCAAAATATATGGGATCCCTTCATCATAAGCCTTCCTTATTTTCTTAGAAACTGTCTCGTCGCTGAGGTCAGCTTTAGCTCTAAACCCTTCCTTAAGCAATTTATTCCTCACTTCTTCGGCATAATTCTTGGTCTCCTCTCTAACCGGTATAACGACAGCTTGAACAGGGCTAATCCACGTGGGTAACTTACCAACGAATTCCTCGATAATTATAGCCATAAATCTCTCCACACTACCTAAAAGTGCTCTATGAATCATTACTGGTCTCTTCAAATCTCCATCACTCGTTACGTATTCAAGTCCAAAGCGTTCGGGTAAAGCAAAATCAACCTGTATTGTGCTGCATTGCCACCACCTTCCTAAAGAATCTCTGAAGTGAACGTCTATTTTGGGCCCATAAAAAGCTCCCTCTCCCTCTCTAACCTCATAAGGCATCCCTAATTCCTCGATAGCACTTCTTAATGCTTCAGTGGCCTTCTCCCACATCTCATCAGTACCTATGTGTTCCTCAGGTTTTGTGGATAAGTAAATCCTTACATCTTCCTTACTGAACCCAAATACCGAAAGGATATAGATTATTTCCCTGATAATTGCTTTAATTTCATCCTTAACTTGATCTTCCCGAAGGAAAGCATGACCATCATCCTGCGTGAATCCCCTAACTCTAAGTAAGCCGTATAGCTCTCCTCTTTTTTCCCATCTGTAGACTGTGCCGAATTCGGAGTACTTTATTGGTAGGTCCCTATATGATCTCTTTTTTGACTTATAGATCAGAATGTGGCCAGGGCAATTCATTGGTTTAATTCCATACTCTTCGCCCTCAACTTTAGTGAGAACCATCTTATCCCTATACAGGTTGTAGTGGCCGCTGATTTTCCATAAGGTAGACCTAAAAATATGTGGAGTGAAGACCTCCTCATAACCTAGTCTGGAATTAACTTCCCTAATTAACTTAATCAGTTCTTTCCTAATCACTTGTCCTTTCGGATGGTAGATAACTAGGCCTGGCCCCACTTCCTCATGAAAGCTGAAGAGATCAAGCTTTAGGCCCAGAACCCTGTGATCCCTCCTTTCAGCTTCTTTTAGCCATTCAAGATATTCTCTCAGCTCGTCCTTTTTTTCGAACGCAACGCCAATAATCCTGACTAATCTTATTCCTGGGGTTGGATTATGTGCCGATATATTCAGTATCTTGACAGCATTAACGCGTTTCTCCAGTGCGGGCTTTGCACTCGGTTCTAAATAGGCTTCTTTCCCGTTAACCTTATAAACAGCCGTATGCTCAAGCAAATCAAGAAGCTTATCCCGTGATTCACCCAAATACTCAATAAGGAGTTCATGTGAGTCCGTCGAAACAACCGCTTCTTCCAGTATCTCACTCTCTTCTTGGGTAGGCCAGTCTTCATTGTTGAGCTTGAAATCACACTTGAATCCTCTGTCATCAACACTACATCCTAATGGCTCTAGCCTAGGCAATAAATCAGGCACTTTAGCTTGAATGATTAAGGATGCCCTAGCTAAGAGCTCCTGATCTAACTCAATGAGTCTCTTCTGCAGTCAACACACCCGCAAATAATGCTTCAGCGAAGATAAAAAGTTATGGATTTTACGTAACTAGCGCCTTCCAGGCCTTATAGTATAACGCTACGGATAGGCCAACTAATGTTGATGCAGACACTAAAATACCTACATAACCAAACCCCTCATAAACTACTCCAGCAATAATTGAGCCCATTATTGTGCCTAAACCTATTGATGCGTTGAGATGACCTAACCTAACATCTCTTTTCTCTGTCTCGGAAAGAGAAAGAGTCAGGACGGGAAGCGATGTGCTTATGTATGCCCAAGTAATCCCAATAAGCGTAAAAATGGTCTCGACAGCGACTAAGTTAAGTAATTTCTCTGTGTGGACGTACAGTAAAGGAAGTGGTGAAAGAAAAATTGCTACTCTTACAGCTGTAGAAAGAATTAGGGGCTTCCAGGCATAAATCGACTTATGAAGGTATTTGTGAACAGCAATATAGCTAAGGGACGAAACTATTGTTGAGTAAAGATACGTCATGTAGAGCTCCTCATCACTAAACCCTAAATACCTGAGAAAAGCAGGCATTGGAGTAAAGAAAACGGAAATGCCTGTGAATAAAATGCCTGTCGAAAGAAGCAATACGGGTAACTTCCTAACTAATCTCTCCCTAATCATCCTATGGAAATCTCTTAGAAGTCTTCTCATGTTATAAACTATTTCGGGACTGAATATGGTGGAGGGTAAAGGCCTCAATCTCCCTGTGAACTGAGGTATTAAGGATATGTAGGTGAGCCTCCTAGGTTCTATAACTATGTACTTTTGAGGTATAAGTAGTGTTAAAGGAATTAGGACAGCAACAATTAAGGAAGTCAAAGCAAGAATCGAATCTGTACCGACAACAGGCCTTAATATTCCTGCAAGCAAGTAACCTAACATCAAGCCTATGCTTGAGAAAATATTATATCTAGTTACTGCAGGGGTGTCCCTACCTATATAATCAGTTAATAAGGTCGTTAGGAGTGGAGAGAGGACTGCTGAGAAAAGACCTACTAAGGTAGTGCCAGCAATTACTACAACCACATTACTTCCTAGGGCCATCATGATTAGACCAATAACTAATCCTGATAGCGAGACTAAGATAATGTCCTTCCTAGAAAACCTTCCGAAGAATAACCAGGTCCACCCCCAACTCATGAGAGTATACGCGATATTGTAGGACGTGACTGCTATAGATAAGTATATGGCTGAACCCGTGATGTCTAGGACCCTAAGCGAGCCTGCAAGATTAGCTATAGATATAGCTAACGATGAGGTAACTATGACACCATATATTGAGATTGCTGAGACGCTAACCTTCCTCAATAGCACCTCCACCACTTCAGTGAAAAGGCGTTATAGCTTAATTAAATTACGTCATCGGATAAGCTTATATCCCGCATGAGCATTGCTGTTCCTCAAGTGATTAGGAATCCTTTAACCAGCCTATCACTTAAGACTTTATCAACCTTAACCTCCACTACTCTACCTATTAATGATGTGTTGTTACTCTCAATAATAATTACTGGACCATGAGGGAGCGCATAAGCAATTAATCCATCTTTACCTCTATTCACAGGTATGGCTTTTAACTTTCTTCCCTTCAGCCTTAACTTCCCTTCCTTATTCAGCTTTCTAACAAGCTCGTAGAGGGATTTAGCCTTGGACTTAACAGCTGGTGGAGGCTTCGGGAAACCTTCAAACGCCGTACCCTTCAATGGCGTAAACCTATAAAGAGTTATTTTTTCAGAACCTAAATCCCAAACTTTCTTTACTGCCTTGAGAGTTGACTCAATGACTCTCTCATTCTCCCCTGGAAGGCCATGAATTACGTAAACGTAAGGTCTTAATCCGTACTTCTTAAGTAACTTAACAGCTCTAAACACTTCATCAACTCTTGAGGGCCTGCCTAGAGCAATATGATGCTGAGGATCCCCGGATTCTAGACCCAAATTAACTGGTGTGCCCCTTAAATACCTGCCTAATACCTTAGCGCTCTCTTCAGTAACTAAGTTCGGCTTAAGATTCTCTACCATGATATAAGTTTCTTCCGTCGAAACTTCACTTATGGAGGTCAGCCTATAGAGCAAGTTATCAATAGCATCAATATTGGGAGGAGGCTCTCTGGGGTTCGTTAGGGGATCAGGAGACACAAGCCAGTCCCTTCCGTAATCCAGGAAGTCAGGCGCTGAAAGAACAATCCTCTTCACCCCTAACTTAATTAAGGATTTCACTTCATCAACGATCTGTTCCATAGGTCTTGATCTAGCCGGGCCGAAGAGTGAAGGCACTGAGCAGTAGCCGCAGCCAGGAGGTATATCTATGGGGCATTTGAGCCTCTGAATTAGAGAGCCTTTCCTACATAAATCACAGAAGATACATGTCCTTCCATTCCTTAAAGGGAGAGTTGGCCTGAAGAAATTACTGCATCCCCTGACTACTTCAACATAAACTCTAGCACCCCACCATCCCGGATAAGAGGTTATGTCCTTTACTGAAGGCGTAAACCCCCATAGAACAGGCTTATTAGCCCATCTGGGGCCAGGATTTCTAATAACGTGGTTCCCGACCTTATATATTAGGTTAGGAACTTCATCTAGTTCCTTCTTTCCGTTTAAGTAATCAATAAGGCTAGGTATTGTTAGTTCACCCTCACCCCAAACAACAAAGTTATAGCCTGAGTAAATTAGCCTGAGGTAATCAACGAATGACGGACCTCCAGCAATAGCTGGTCCCCCGCTCCACCTACTAACTAACTTAAGCATTGATGGTATGTCCGTACTCATCCCTGAAACAAATAAAGCCTCAAATCCTGATAGGGCGTTGCTAACTTTATAGGCTTCCTCGCACTGGATTACTTTTGCTTCATGACCTAGATCATGAAGAATGCCTGAAACTAGTCTAGGACCTACACCAATAACATCCTGAGTCGCGAATCTCTTCAGCCTTGAACCCCTAGCTAAACAATCAACTATAGCGACTCTCGACCCACACACCCGCTTCCTGGATCATTTAAAGCGTCCCTTAATTCCTGAAAGATCGTAGAGCTTAATCAAGTCGTTAATAGGGTCGGAGGAGTAATCAACCCTTAAATCAATTAACTTATCATAATAGTCTCTGTATTCTGTACTTCCTACAATAAGTAATGCTGCACTATGATCCCCTCTAGAGTCCCCGCCTGCCTTGTGTCCGGCCATGAGTGCGTTAATAATTTTAACTGGTAACGGTGAGCTCGACCCATTAAAAGCCTGACAAAGGGAGTCAACCACTAAGGAACTTTTAAGTAAGTTCCCTACGCACGCATAACCACTAAAGGACAGGCCCCTATACTGGGGAGGGATCTTCTCTCCGCTATATACGGTGGAGCTCCCACTAATGTCTACGACAGCTACTTGCCTGAGCTCAGGGTCACTATCCCTCAATAAAGCCCTTTCAAGAGCTTCGTTCACTGTTAGACCCTTATTCACTAACTCAATTATCAAGGGCCCTAAGGCCGGGTTTGTGTAGGCCTGGGTAGCAACAGCAGCTGCTCCAGCCTTAGCCCAAGGAACCCTAGAGCCTACTGCCACACTACCGCTAACTACCCCCACACCTAGTAAACCATTCCTTATGTCAGTAGCAACTATCGAGTAAGTCATAAGAGTTCCCTTGTTTAAGGCAAGCACTTTCCGAACGCAGGCATGATCCTGATCTCTTCAGATTCCTCTAAGGTACCATCTGTTAAGTAGCGCCTTAAGGTGTGGATTATCATGACCCTATCGAAGGGGAAAAGTACGTATCTTAAAGTCACTTTCTCATTCTCTGACCCCTCGTACTCTAGCCAAGTCACGTAGTACCCTACTTCAGCCATACTAACGCCTGTTAATTCCTTATTTACCTTAGGGTTCGCATAACCGAAGGAAAGTCCTAGTTCTTCCTTTGCTTTCCTTAAAGTTACTTCAATATCAGGAGGATTAGGGTAAGTGAGTTCAGGCAGCACCGACACCTCCATTATGTTATGCTCCAGAGGTAATTAAGTTACTTAATCAACTTTATTAAGGAAAAGATATATCTACAGATATATAGTGAGATATATGTCAGCAAGAACATTCGATTATAGGGGTAGATTAAGGCTGCTGATCCTTGACGCTTTATCTAGGGGGTATACCCACGGTTACTCTATCATGAAATACCTAACCGGGTTAATCGGCTATTCTCCTGGCCCAGGATCCATATATCCTCATTTAAGGTACCTAAGCTCAAAAGGTTATGTCGAGGTTATTTCAGAATTAAGGAATGGCAGAATACTTAAGGAATATAAGCTAACTCCTAAAGGCATTTCTTACTTAAGTGAGAGAAAAAGTGAGCTTCGAGAAACACTAACTATGATTAAGGGTTTCAGGACACTGATGGATTTAGGATGGAGGGATGTGGTGCTTTATGTCAGGAACTTGATTGTTAATCTACCCTCCATGAATAACGACGAAAAGTTGAGGGTCAGGCAACTCATCCGTAACTTTCTTTTGGGCCTGAAGGAAATCCAGGGTTTAGAGGTGAGGAATAATGAATAATGAAGCAATAGTTGTTGAAGACCTAGTTAAAAAATATGGTGATTTAATAGCGGTTAATGGGATCTCATTTAGGGTTCGTGAAGGAGAAGTCTTCGGTTTTTTAGGACCTAATGGTGCAGGAAAAACAACGACTATCCATATACTCACGACATTACTTAAACCTACGTCTGGGGACGCTTACGTTGGCGGCTATCACGTAGTTAAGGAAGCCCGTAAAGTAAGGGAATCTATAGGCGTAGTTTTTCAGGACCCAAGCCTTGATGATCAATTGACAGCCTATGAGAACATGTATCTTCACGGAAGAATCTATGGAATGAGTGGAGAAGATCTCAAAAGAAGGATTGATAGTTTGCTTGAGTTCGTTGATCTTAAGGAATTCAAGAATAAGCAAGTTAAGACTTTCTCTGGCGGAATGAGGAGAAGATTAGAGATAGCTAGGGCCTTAGTTCATAAGCCAAAAATCCTCTTTCTTGATGAACCGACATTAGGCCTTGATCCACAAACTAGGGCTAATATCTGGGACTACATTCAAGAATTAAGGAAGACTGAAGGCACAACCATATTCTTAACCACACACTATATGGATGAGGCTGAAATCCTTGCCGACAGGCTTGCCATTATTGACCACGGGAAAATTGTGGCTGAAGGTACCCCAGAATCCCTTAAGAAGATAGTGGGTAACGAAGTCGTTTATGTGCGGCTGGGAAGCAATAGCAATGGATTAGAGCCGAAATGCATTGATGCCTCGTTCATAAAGGACTGTAAAATAATACCTCCTGACCAGCTTGTCCTTAAAGTTGGGAGTGCTTCTGAAGCATTACCTAAGATTTTCGAGATAATTAGTTCTAAAGGCTTCACCATAAAGGAAATAAATTATAAGAGACCTAACCTCAATGACGTATTCCTATACCTTACTGGTAGGGAGATCAGGGATCG
>JALWQN010000131.1 GCA_027083115.1 Desulfurococcales archaeon | reverse complement strand
AAGTGAGACTTAATTCCTCAGCTATCTCTGCTGTTCCGTCAGGAGATGAGTCATCAACAACTATTACTTCATAAGTATATCCCGCTGAATTAAGTGAACTATCTATTCTCCTGATGAGTACAGGAAGGTTGTCCCTCTCGTTATATGTCGGGATAATTATGCTTACGTCAGGCTTTCCCACTCCTTCCTCCCCACCCACGTATTACCTTGACCTTTCTCATCATGACTTCTAGTTCATTAGGTGTGAACCAAGGGGGGTTAGGCCTAGCTACTTTTAAGCCACCAGCCACAGATGCTTTAGTGACTGCCTGAATTAAGTTTTCCCCCTTCCCAAGAAAGTAAGTTAGTACTGCAGTAAATACGTCTCCAGTACCTACTTCCTCCCCAGTAATTCCGGGTAATGGCCTAAGAGTGAAGAACTTCCCACTTACCGAGTTATAAACATGTAGGCTGTATCCAGCATTAGTTTGAATAATTATGCCCTCGAATCCTTCATTCACGCAATTCTTAATGCTAGCTTCGCGACAAGAGGGAGGAAACTCGTTGATGTCTCCCTTGAGGAAGCACTTCTTCCCGTAGCAATTGAACGAATTAATTAAGTCATAAAACCTTTCGTAATTTATGTCCACGAAGCCACTGCTTTTAAAGCCTCTCACAAACCCCTGAATATCTATCCCGACAATAATGGCTTTAAGGTAATTCATTAATTTTCTTAGGTTCCTAACACCTAGTTCATGAGCTATTGGCGAAATTATTACTCCCTTCGCCCTAAAAGAATTATTCAGCACAGATTTCTTAAGAAGCCTAAGCAAATTCGTTGTGGGAGAAACAACTAACTTAAGTTCCCTTCTTCCCGAGTTCTCCCTAATTTCATAAGTTATTTCTGTTCCGTCAGGAGGAGATAAAATTCTTGCGGACCCCTTAAATACTTTATTCAGGATTGGAGAATTAGTTATTATTATGGGCTTTACGCCTAAATGGATTAGAGCTAGTGAAGCGTAATACGCTGAACCTCCTAACCTTTTTTCCCCGTTAATTATGTCTGAGGATGTCCCCCCAACCACTAAGTAGTTATCCTCCCTCACCACCATCTTCAGGTATCTCCTTAACCTTCTTCATTACTGCCTCATATAGTTTTATTAGTAGCCTCCTCCTATCCTCCATCAGGACAATATCACTGTATCCCTGAGCAACTATGTTGTGCGAGAAAGGCGATGGAGCATCCTCTGACTTAATTATTCTTACCTTTATTTCGCCATTCTGTATTCGATCCAAAACCTCTTCCGCACTCTCTATATCCATCACATCCTCAAGGACTTCCCTGTATGCCTCCTCAACTAAAGGATAATTAGGGATTTTCTCAGCTATCTTGAAGAGCAGCTCAGAATTTATTTGCCTTCTGTTGACGCTTGTTTCCCTGCCCATATAATTCCTTAATATAGCGAAAGACCTTTCAGCAACATGCCTGAACCTTCTCTTAATTATTTCACTCCTTCTTAAAGCTTTCCTTAAGATAGTCCTCACATTCTCTTTAGTGACTTTACTGATTAACTCATTAATTAGTTCATCACTTATATTGACGTATTTGGGGAGAGTAAGCATGAAACCATTATCCGTGAGGGTGACTCTGACTGATGCAGTAACTAAATCGCTGAGTATGGCTGCGTAAGCCCTTGATAAGGCTGAATTAACTCTTCTGCCGAAGAGGTAATGGAAAATAACGTTAACTTCACCGAACTCAGGATTTCTCCAGACCTCAATAACTACTTCCTTATCTGAAGGTACAGAACCAGAATACATTAACTGCTCCCAAACATACCTAACTATGTTTTCAGCAACTAATTTATTCACTCGGTACTTTCTGTAGAGCTTCTGGATAGCCCTATTCATACCGTACTTCCTTATTAATTCCTTCACAATACCTCGGAACTTACCTACCTCAAGAGCTGAGTCATAGGTTAATGGGAGCATCTCTGAGTACCAGCTCGGTACTGTAGGCCTGAGTCCTTCAGCAGACTCAACAATTATTTTTGTTCCTGAAGACCGCACATACCTGTATGACCTCCCGCCAAGCACAAAAATATCTCCCGGTTCAAGATACTCAACAAAGCCTTCCTCCAGATCACCAACATACCTTCTTCCATTTAGCAATACCCTAATTTTCGCTTCATCAGGTATCGCCCCAGAATTCAGGTAGTAAATAACTCTAGCCGATCTTTTCCTGCCGAAAACACCCTCCAATTCATCCATCCAGATCTTTGAGTATACAGGGAGCCCCACTGTATAGCTACCGTACCTCCCTGCAAGATACCTAAGTACATTCATGAATTCGTTAAAAGATAAGTCCTTAAAGTTATAGGCCCTCTTAACGACCTTGAATGCGTCCTGAATCCTCCATTTATGCTCTAAAGACATCCCAACTAAGTGCTGGGCAAGAATGTCTAGTGGCTTCATAGGTATCCTAACTCTATCTAACTTTCTCTTAATAGCTAAGTAAGCTAGGACTGTGTCCTCAACTAAGTCATCCCTATCCACCGCAACTATATATCCCCTACTAACATCCTCAACCCCGTGGCCTGACCTCCCCACCCTCTGAATGAGTCTAGTCACGCTTTTCGGACTGCTTAAGAGAACTACAGCATCAATATACCCAATATCTATACCAAGTTCAAGAGATGATGAGCTGTTTTTCGAAATAAATCCGTTAGTTATGAAGTTCCCGACTCCTGAATCAATAATGCCGTATGCCTTCCGAATGAATGTTTCCCTTAACTCCCTAACCTTATCTTCTGACACCACATAATTACCTTTCTTCTCCTTAACTGTGATTATGGTTTGGCCTTCCTTAAGGTCCCTGACCTCAGCCCACCTTAATTTATTGCCTACATTAACGAGCACCCTATGCTCTCTTGTTGCTTTAAGGGTTAATCCTCCTTCAGTCCTTATTTCTATACCTTTCCGGAAGTAATTCACCTCCTGAAGCTTCCTGAAGTTCGTGTATGTGGGTTTGCCTCCCTCAAGTGCGAGTAGCTTATCTCCCTCCCTTAATTCACTGATTGGTTTAGGCCCACCATCAGTGTAGATAAGGGTTTCTGGGTCTACACAAACGACAGCCTTAAGTAACCCCTTCTTCAGCCTTTCCTCAACATCTAGCCTAACGTCCCTGCTGAGGGAGCTATGGTGGGCCTCAAT
>JALWQN010000130.1 GCA_027083115.1 Desulfurococcales archaeon | reverse complement strand
CCATAAATTTTTTTACCTAAACAATAATTCATTAACCAAATTAATTACTAAATTCCTCCAGCAGGTAAAAAGAACTCAACTTAGATAGACCATGCAATCCATTCGCTAAAATATATTTAAGCCGAACCCTTATGATGGAGTGGAGTTAGATATGGCGGGACTAGGGAGGTTCCTAGTGAGAAGAGCCCTGACTTTTATTCCTACCTTAATTGGTGTTACTTTATTGGCTTACATCATTGCTTTCGCAATCCCTGCTAATCCTGCTCAGGCTTGGGCAGGAGGGATTAAAGCAAACCCTAAAGTTGTAGCTAACGTGATTGCGGAGTACCATCTAAATCAACCTTGGTGGGATCAATACTACTACTTTATGAAGGGAGTTCTTACTGACACAATCCTAGATCCCTTAAATGGATATAAAGTCATGAGCTTCATGCTCAGCAGATTCCCCATAACCTTCGAACTTACTTTATTTGCGCTCTTCTTCCTTATCGTGTTAGGCATACCCTTAGGTATAGTTTCTGCCATTAAGAAAGATACGTGGATAGACGCTCTCGTACGCGTGTGGGCTCTAATAGGTGTTTCAGTACCCATATTCTGGCTTGGCTATCTCTTCATTTTCTTCTTCTTCTACATGATGGGCTGGATAACTATAGCAGGTATCCCTTACCCGCCCCACCCAATAACTGGTGTGCCAATAATTGATGCATTAATTGAGGGTGATTGGACCTGCGTATGGAACAACATAACGAGATTTACTCTACCAGGATTTACACTTGGTTTTGCAGGTATTGGGGTTATTGCCAGACTCGTTAGAAACAGCTATCTTGAGGTAATGAGTAGTGACTTCATATATTACGCACATATGAGGGGGTTAAGGAAGGGCAGGGTCTTAACACATACCTTAAGGAATGCCTTAGTTCCTGTAGTAACTGTCTTAGGTCTTCAGTTCGGGGGTCTTCTAGGCGGAGCACCAATAACTGAGACAGTCTTCGGCATACCTGGGATGGGTAGGGCCATGGTGCAAGCAATATTTATGATGGACTTCCCAACCCTTATAGCCGGTACCTTATTGATTGGCTTCATATATGTAACCACAAACTTAGTGGTGGATATTCTTTATGCATTCATTGACCCTAGGGTGAGGTTCTGATGAGCGAACTGGATGAAGTTTATGAGAAAAGCGTTCTCGACAGGTTCTCCGACTCCCTAATCTACCTACTTGTTGCTTTCATTACATTATTCAAGAAGGACTGGAAAAGACGAAACAAAAGCAGGATCGATGAATGGCGGTTAATGCTGTACGCACTCAATAGAAGCCCCATAGGACTATCGGGGTTAGTGCTGGGTTTACTTTTCATTATTACGGGAATCCTTGGGCCCATGATGGCTCCACACAGCTATGACTACTCGTTTATTGTGGCTACAGGACAATACAATAAGTACTACTTGGCCCCTCCAGGAACTGGTGGTGCAATATTAGGTACTGACGACCTAGGTAGGGACTTATTCAGCCAAATGCTTTATGGTGCGAGAGTCTCTTTAGTTGCTACTGCCTTAGTATTGCCTGTAGGCATAAGTATCGGGATAATCATTGGCTTAGTTTCGGGGTACTATGGAGGGTGGGTTGATGAAACGCTAATGAGGTTTACAGACATTTTTCTCGCATTCCCTGGTTTAATTCTTGCCTTAGCGTTCAGCAGCGCCTTAACTGACAGGCTAACTATGGCTATAGCTTACAACAAGTACCTGACGGGCTTTATCTCCACTCTCTTCGGAGTTAGGCCTAATGACGCAATAAATGTTTCCCCCATACTCTCCATCATAATAGCTCTATGGGTCGTTTGGTGGCCCGGATACGCTAGGGTCACTAGAGGACTAGTGCTTCAAGAAAAGAACAACGTGTATGTTGAGGCATCTAGGGCGTTAGGCCTTTCAACACCCTCAATACTGTTTAAGCATATATTACCTAACATAATTGGCCCTATACTTGTCTTAATGACTCTCGATATCGGAGGAGTTATACTGACCGAGGCAGGGCTAAGCTTCCTCATGGGGGCAATGATGAAAATACCTGATTGGGGAGCAATAGTCCAGCACGGATCTACTTTCTTAGTTCAGGGTAAGTGGTGGATAGTGATATTTCCAGGTCTAGCAATACTGATTTCCGTGCTTGGCTGGAACCTCTTTGGTGATTCTTTAAGGGACATACTTGACCCCAAGACTAGGAGGAGCATTGAATTCAAAATCAAGAAGAAGGTGAAGAAGGAGTGAAGGAAAAGAAACCCTTAATTGAGGTTAAGGACCTGTACGTTAATTTCTACACGTACGCAGGAGTAGTTAAGGCGATCAATGGAGTTACCTTCACCGTTTATGAGGGGGAGAAGTTCTGTATGGTTGGAGAAACAGGCTGCGGGAAAACAGTGATTTCCAGGGCATTAACTAACATAGTTCCTTCACCTGGAAGGATCGTTAAGGGGGAAGTTCTTTACCATAGAAACAATGGTGAAGTTGTTGATATACTTAAGCTTCATGAAGATGAATTAAGGAAAATCAGGGGTAAGGAAATATCCTACATAATTCAGGATCCCTCAAGCGCTCTAGACCCCCTTTACCAGGTAGGTCATCAGATAGGGGAAACAATGATTGATCATGATACAGTACAGGACATGAAGGAAGCAATTACTAAAGCGGTAAATCTCCTTAAGAACGTTTTGATGCCTGACCCCCACAAGAGAGTTAAGAACTACCCCCACGAACTGAGTGGCGGGCAGAGGCAAAGGGCCGTAATCAGTATGGGAATGAGCAACATGCCCCGTCTATTGATAGCTGATGAACCAACAAGTAATCTTGACGTCACTGTGCAGGCACAGCTCCTAGAACTCCTGAAACGATTAGTTGAGGAAGGCAAGCTCACCCTATTCCTGATAACCCATGATATGGGTGTCGTTGCTGAGATGTGTGATAGGGTTGCAGTCCTTTACGCTGGCAACATAGTTGAGTTGGCGCCAGTGGATGAGATCTTTAAGAACCCTAAGCACCCCTACACCATGGGGCTCCTTAAGGCAGTACCTAACCCGCAATCCAATATTGAGAGGCTGGAACCAATACCTGGCACAATACCTAACCTAATTAATCCTCCTAGTGGATGTAGGTTCCACCCAAGATGCCCTTACGTCAAGGACATCTGCAGAGAGAAAGAACCAAAAACCAAGGAAATAACCCACAACCACTACGTAGCCTGCTG
>JALWQN010000129.1 GCA_027083115.1 Desulfurococcales archaeon | reverse complement strand
ATGAAAGGGAGGCTGCGTAAGCCCCGTAGTACTCGCCCTTAAGCCTGTGAGATAGTCTCCAATCGAGTACGGCCGTGAACTTACCGACTAGGTCTCCTGCACCTGACTTCAATAGCCTAGGAGGTGCTTGAGAAATTATTTTTAAGTCAGCAACTATTGCGAGTGGGGCTGAAGCCTTCACTGAAGTAACTCTTCCTGAACCCCTCAGAGATGCAAAGGGTGAAGCTATACCATCATGTGATGCTGCTGTAGGCACGCTCACGAAAGGCACGCCTAACTTAGTGGAGGAGTACTTGGCTATGTCTATTGACTTACCTCCTCCAGCACCTATTATGAGGTCGGGTTTAAAGGATCTGACCTCCTCCTTAATTACTTCTGCCTCGTTGGTTGTGGGTTCCTTAGCTATGCTGACTTCATAATTTATGCCTGATCTCTCAACATACTCAAGCATTTCTTTATCGATTATTTTCTTTACGTGAGGGCCGGTAATTATGTGCGCCCGCCTAAAGTTACCCAGCCCCTTAAGGAAGGAAGGAATTCTCTCTATTACGCTAGTCCCAATAACTACCTTCTTAGGCAATTCAATAACGTGCGGATCTTTACCCATACCCAAATCATACCCTCTAACTCCATAACCTTTATTACAGGACTTAAGTCTTTTTACTCTGAGATTCCTATCGCGGTGTCAGGAATGGAGCAAAGAATTGTTCATGGAACAACAACTGTCGGTTTAAGGGTTAAGGACGGAGTTGTGCTTGCAGCCGATAAAAGAGCTAGTCAAGGGTACTACGTAGCTCACAGAACAGTGAAGAAGATAGTTGCTATCGATGACCGGTTGGCCATGACTACCGCCGGATTAGTTGCTGACGCACAAATACTTGCTTCCCACCTAAGCATGGTTGTTAAGAAATATAAGCTGGAGTACGGCGTGCCTATGAGTGTGAAGGCCTTAGCTTCATACTTGGCCTTAATACTTAACTCAAGTAAGTACTTCCCTTATGAGGTTCAGTTATTGCTTGGAGGCTACGATACTGAACCCCATTTATATGCGTTCACTTGGTTCGGAGACTATTTTGAGGAGAAATATACGGTTACAGGCTCTGGCAGTCAGGTAGCCGTTGGGGTTTTAGAGAGCGAGTATAGGGAGGACCTGAGTGTTGATGATGCCTTAAAGATAGCTGTTAAGGCTGTTAGGTCAGCCATAAAAAGGGATGTATTTACTGGTGAGGCAATTGATGCTGCAGTAATTAGTGAGGAAGGGATAAAGATGCTTTCTTTCCCTAAGGAGTGAGGTTGTCCTGAAGATGGGTTTTTCTGATAAAATAAGGAAGAAGATTGTTGAGGAGATCTATAAGAACATACCTCCTAAAGCTAAAGTAGTTAACGTGGAGTTCGAAGGGCCTGAGATAGCTGTCTACGTAGCTAATCCGAACTTCATTATTGAGGAAGAAGATGCAGTCAGAAACATAGCTAGAACTATTAGGAAGAGGATCGTTGTTAGGGTTCATGAGTCAGCAAGATTGCCTGAAAGAGAAGCGATAAGGAAGATTAAGGCCTTACTGCAGCCAGGGATTCAGTTAAGTGATGAGGACCTATCTTTCGATAAGGTCCTTGGTGAGGTAGTCATTAGGGTTTCGGATCCAAGGATTTTCTTCCAGAACGGTAAGGAATTATTTAATAGGGTGTTTGTTGAGACCGGTTGGAGACCCAAGCCCGTCAGACAACCTCCGCTGAAATCAAAGATTCTTGAGTCGGCCCTAAGGTTCATGATTTCCGAAGCTGACTACAGAAAGAGAGTGCTGAGGAGTATTGGCGAAAGAATCCACAGGGAGCCCTTATTTAAGGACACCTACGTAAGGGTGACTGCCTTAGGGGGTTTTAAGGAGGTAGGTCGTTCAGCCATCCTGGTGGAGACTGCTGAATCTAAGGTTCTGCTTGACTTCGGGTATAATCCTTCAGCACCCCTACTTAAGCAAACAATGCCTCGAATAGATGCCATAGGAATAAAGCCCGAAGAGCTTGATGCTGTTGTATTAACTCACGCTCACCTAGACCATTGTGGTCTAATACCTTTTCTCTTTAAGTACGGTTATGATGGACCCATATACATGACTCAAGCCACAAGGGACTTGATGGTTCTTCTTCAGCTAGACCTACTTGATATATCTAAGAGGGAGGGTAAGCCTCTCCCTTACGACGTCAGGGACGTCCATAAGGCATTACTGCATACCATACCTTTAAGGTATGGTGAAGTTACGGACATAGCTCCCGACATAAGGCTAACGCTTTATGAGGCCGGCCATGTCCTAGGTTCTGCGATGGTTCATCTTCACATAGGTCAGGGCCTCCATAACATAGTGTACACGGGTGACTTCAAGTTCGGCAAAACCAGGCTCCTCAGGAAAGCCAACACTCAATTCCCTAGAGTTGACACCATAATTATGGAGTCAACTTACGGAGGAGTTAATCAGCCCAGCAGGTCTGAAGCAGAATCTAAGTTCATAGAGATCATTAAGAAAACCATAGAGCGCGGGGGTAAGGTACTGGTGCCTGCCTTAGCTGTGGGTAGGGCTCAGGAAGTCATGGTTATTTTGGCTTTGGCGATGCAGTCAGGTAAGTTGCCTGAAGTCCCTGTATATATTGAGGGAATGATTAATGAAGTTACAGCAATACATACTGCATACCCGGAGCACCTATCTAGGGAGGTTAGGGAAAGGGTTTATGCTGGTTCTGAAGAAAATCCCTTCACCTACAAGTCCTTTAGGGTATTAGCTGGAAAGACAGCTAGGTCCGAGATTGTTGAGGCGGAAGAGCCATCAATAATTCTTGCGACATCAGGAATGCTTACTGGGGGACCTGCTGTGGAATACTTCAGGCTGATGGCGCCAGACCCAGAGAACTCCTTAATATTCGTTAACTACCAGGTTGAGGGAACACTAGGTAGGAAGGTTAAGGACGGGCTAAAGCAGGTTAATGTAGTTGTTGGCGACAAGTTAGAGACTGTTAACATAAATATGCAGGTACACTCAGTAGAAGGGTTTTCAGGTCATTCAGACCACAAACAATTGCTTGCTTACTTAGCGAACATAAACCCCAAACCTAAGAGAATTATCCTGAATCATGGAGAACCACAAGCGATTAAGGCACTAGCTAAAGACATATCTAAGAAACTCATACGTGGGGGAGCCCTACCGAAGGAAACGGAGATCTACGTGCCTAACGTGCTAGATTCCTTGTCTTTAGTTATTTAG
>JALWQN010000128.1 GCA_027083115.1 Desulfurococcales archaeon | reverse complement strand
TCTTAACAGTGTCAGATATTTTTTGTAATGGGTCACTGTCTATAACATGAACATCAGTTTCCCTTTTCAATCCCTCAATATCTGATATCAAGTCAACCACATCAGTTGGAGCTATGCTAGAATCCGGCATAATTGACCGGGATGACCCACAAAAGGTAGTATGGAATAATGCGTTCGAAGTATTGACAAATAATTGGCTGCTGGAGCCCCTGGTTCTCTGAGAGATGGCCCACAGCAAAGTATATGAAGACTTCAAAGACGAAGAATATAAGATAAAAGATTATATTAAGATAAAGCTCCTTTCTCCTGGAAAGTTCTATATAGGCTATGAAGTAGGAGGTAAGCACTACAAAGGGAGGGGAACAGCTATGGTGACTACAGGAAATTGGGGAAAAGGCTATTTCATTAGTTACTGCTGTTATTAAAGGGGCGGTTCTATGAATTCGAGGATTATGGTTGCAGGCTTTATTGGTTTGATTATCGGTATAGCTGTTATTTATGGTTTAGGATATGGTGGGGTTTTACCGATCTCTAAGACATCAACAATCACCAAAACCGTAGTATCTACTGTGACACGGACTAATACTGTTGTTGAGAATGGTACTGTAACCTTAGCTAAGACTATTACTTATACAACAACATACGTATGGACTACGACTAAATCAATTCCTTACTACATAACAACAACTTACATACCCACTTCAACATCCACTCCATATAATCGCAGCATTTCAGCTTTGGTTAAGGGCTTCCTCACCAATGCATCAAAATTCTACCTAAAGTATAACAGAAATATTAGTGTAGAACTTGTCGATGGCTTTTGCAGGGCTCTGCTCTTAAACGGGAGCGTGATCAATGGCACCTTCATCAGAGTTTCTGGGCGCCTCTACCAGTATGGTGTGTTGGCTTACCTCCCCCCTAACAGCGATTATTACTGGTTTCCAAAGCAGGTTAGATTAAAGGATGTTTTAATCACCCACATACCTCCCTTAAAAAACATAACGGTTACTGGCGGCTTCGGCCCCACTAATTGGTTCCGAATAAGCAGGGGCAATATAGTTAAGATAGTATACTTCACAAGTTACGCTGGCGTGGTTTACGAGAGTTGTACAATATGCGGCTCCGAACCCATACCCCTCGGAAACGAATCCATAGTTATAGTTAAAGCCTTCATAGTGAGGGTGAAATATGGATCAAGCCCAATTGAATCCAGCCTATGGCTCGCCCTTTTACCCACCAACCAACAATAGCCACACCAAACATCACTAACTGAAGATGGTATTACGTAAACCAGTCGTAGCGGAAAACCGGTAAGGCGTTAGTAAGGAAAAATATTTTGCTACTTTAAGGGCTTCATTGAGTGTATTATGTTTATTAGGGTGTTTATGTCATTAAAGGTTATCTCATACTCGAGCCCACCAAGCCTAACTATTGCTAATGGGAGCGTTTTCTGAACTTTACATGTCGGGCAGTATGCATCAGGAAATATCACCCCTATCAATGCGCCGTCTTTGCCATATATCGGTGTGGCTCCATCCTCCACATACTGCTGCAGGGGTGCTGGCGATACCTTATATATCTCAATACCTAAGGTGTCTTCCTCAGCAGCATACCTCTTAATCCCATTGTTACTGTACACGAGAATTATTGGGAACTTAATTTTGTCGTAAGGCATCTCAGCCCACACGGCAGTCAGCCTGAAACCCTTAGGAAGGCTGGTAGGCAGGTATACAGCAGTATTCAAGGACTTAGCAAAATTTACGAACTCCTCATACGTTATCATCCTTCCACCAGTTTTTTCCCAAGGCGGCGGATTCCCGATGGGGGTAGTTGCGGAAATGGTTTTTATTTCACCACTAATATTGATGATGTCTCCAGCATGATGTCCATTCCCCTGCTGAAAGACAGCAGGCGCAAGAAATAACGCCAAGAGAAATGCCAGCAAAGAAACTACTGCAACTATGCGGGCCTTCAGCACTTATGTTTTTACCTCCAAAAATTTTTATTTTAAAGTAAATATATTCTTTATGTATTTTAGAGTCAAGCGACTAAAGTCATAAACCCTTAAGAACCATATTCTAGCAAAGAAAATGAAAGAAAAGGGATTGGCCCTAATAATATTTCAGGTTCAACTTCTCTGCCTGCTTCTCCTCTTACCCATAATATATGGCTCTAAGTTCACCGAAATGCGGGCTTTTAAGTTACTTTACGTCTGTAAGGTTATCGAGAACTCGCTTCTTCAGTAACCTTAGGCCATATTATGGTGGGTAAGGTAACTCTGAGCAGAAAAGGCTGGGATATGGGGTAAGCTACGAGGAGCTGAAAGAGGAAATCGTTAAGGGAATTAAGGACTTAAGGGGAGGGAAGGGATTAAGGCATTAACCAAGCTAGCCTACCTAATCACCTACGCAATCAAAACAAGCAGAAAAACTCAACACAGAAATATACTAACTAAGAAAAATCCGCCTAAGAATAAAGACCAGAACTAATGAAGAGATACCTAAAAAAATTGAGCTTAAGCTAAAAGAATACCAGCAAAATATTTATCTGTTGATTTTTGTATATTATAAAATAATATAACTGGATAATATCTATGTTATGGTGGATTGTCTATGAAGATTCTAATTTATTTATAGTTATTGCCTAATAGGCCTTAAGATATATGTAATTGAATGAAGACGTATAAAAATGGATCCATTGACCGTAAACTTTTTTTTAAAAAGGAAAGAGTTTAACGGTGACCTTCTATGAATAGAGAATTACTCTTGATTTCTCTAATAGCTATAGGGGTTTTAGCTTCCTTAACGACGGCGGCAACCGTTAATGCTTGCACTAATACAGCATCTACAGACTGTGATCATGCAACAGCTATTGCAGACATTTACGGGACGAACCCCTCGGAAACGACTGGATATGGTCAGGGCTCAACTGGCCTTGGTTGCTCAGAAATATTCTGTGTTGAAGGATATGGCTCCAGAATAGTTTTCCAGACGGATTATGGTTATTACGCATCTTATGTATCGGCTGACTACATATCATCACAAACGTACTATAGTCCTCAAGGTTTAACAGGCAGTTGGGTTGAGACGGGTGCAGACTGCTACTGTTGGGGATCCTACGCTACTTCAATAGCCTATATGGGAGGGCGTTGTGGTGTATGAGGTGATGATTGATGAGGAGTAGGTATTTATATGGAATTCTCTTGGCTGTCGTTGTTGCTTTATCTGGGCTAGGTGTTTATGCCTACACAAACATGAATCACTTGAACCAGAGTTCTTCAACCATAAGCCCTTCTTATCAGGACTTCAGTTCATTAATTTACGCATTCGTACCTTACACTATCAACAGCCTTGAGTGGGGATCTATGCCTCCTGGAGCTTATGCTCCTACACAATCATTGATTAATGTTTGGACGAAGGTTTTCAGTAAGTCAGGGCCTAGTATATTCCTTGATATTTCAGGCCATAAGGACGGAACGTATGCGGTCCTAATAGTTTTAGGAGGGTCCGCTAAACTAGTTATCTCTAGGGTGAATGCTACACACTATAACATAAGCTTAATTATGGATAACGTGACCACGGTAATAGCAATCTCTGGAAATAAAGCAAGCCCATCATATAAGGAATTAAGTAGTGAGTTAAGGAACGTTAGGTTTATAGGCTTACTTTACAAGGGCAAGCCTCCAGTATCTTCCCCAGTATTCGGGAACTCCCACGCCTACAAGAGTTGCATAATATCAGTTACTGTGAGGGTCGACCCCAAAACCAATTACTACTACTTCCGTGGGGAATTCATGGGTTCCTGGCCATACATCCTGAGGCCTAATGAGAGAGTTAAATACTCAATTATTCCCAACAACTACATAGTTCCTGAGGAAGTTCAAGAATATAAGAGATTCATCTCCGAAAGCACTCCCACACCCATAAACACCCTAATACTTAAGTCAATATTAATTAACGGGCATAGAAAACAACTAACAAACCACGTAATGAGGTTCACTCCAATCCCTAAGCTACAGAACAAAACACTACAGATTAATGGAACATCCTACAGGTATCTCCCTACCCACATAGCATCATACTACGACAGCTCCACAGGTCTCCTACTGAAGGAAAACCTAAGTAACACCTACATAGCAGCGAGCAAAGGAAAAGTAACTATTGGTGATTACTCATCCTTAATTCCAACACCAATACATAAACTACTGAAAGACTTACAGGTAGACATAGAACCACTGACAGAGAACGCAATAGAGCTTGTGTTAACTCAAGCAAAAACTTAAGATCATTTTTAATTAATCTCTTAATTATTAATTTATTTAGTCTAAGGAAATCAGAAATTATTGTAGGTTGAAAACTATGAATGTGGGCCTTAGTTTAGTTACTGTTTTGTTATCGTCTCTACTTCTCCTTTCTTCACTGACTCTTATTACGGTAGGTAGTAGCCAGTATGGTGGTGTTCCTCACTTGTGTGGGTCGAGCGTTAGGAACCACGTATCGGTTGATGGTTTGGTTGATCTTGGTTTTTGTTTGGAGTCTAATGAGACCGGCTATGATGTCTTTCTTTCCTACGTTAATGGGTTGGGTGAGCAGGTGAATGTCTCCATGTTCCTTAACAGGAGTTACTTAGTGAGTTACAGGTATATGAAGCCAGGAGGTAGGTGGGTTAACTTCACAGCATACAAGCAGTGGTTGGTTGCGAGAAACCTTAAGCCACCATTAAAGAACCCGAAACTAATAATACACTATCAAGGCATGACCTACATAATGCCTGTGGGCAGCTACCTACCCCAAACCACAACAACAGCAATAGAAATAAGAACAAAAACATATGGCATGACACTACCAGCCATAATTACGGCTTTTTCACTTGCCACGGTAGCTACGGTCTTAGCCACCAGAAACTTGAGGAAGTAAGTAATCTTTAAATTAGAGAAGCTTTCCCTTAAAGCATTTAGGAAAGAGTTAAGTTAATTGGTTGGGTCCTCATTTTTGTTGTTCTTAATTAATTTATTCAGTAAGCGCATCAGATCATTCACGTAGGCATTCCTCACCTTTAAATTAAGGCCTCCTTCCGACAGTAATTTATTAAATTCACCTATAGATAATTGGGTGGTTTTTCCGTTATGTTCTACTGTAAGTACCTCCTTACCTAGTTTTAGGTCTTCAGGATTACCCGAATATATTATTTTACCTTGGTTAAGAATGATTAGGTGTGTGGGGATTATTTCTGTTGATAGGTGGCTAGTCAGTATGACTGTCTTGTTTACCCATTCCTTAAGGAGTAGTTTCCTTAGGATAGGTATCATGAGTAGATCTACGTTGCTGAATGGTTCATCAAGCAGAAGAACCGGGGGATTCCTCATAACGGCGAGGGCTATCTGAACTCTTTTCCTGAAGCCGGCTGAGAGCTCCATATATCTTTTGTTAAGGTATGGGGCCAGACCAAGCAAGCTTATGAGTTCGTTAGCTTCGCTTAAGTTTATGGTGAATGAGTCAAGGATTTCACTTACCTTTAAGTTTGGGAGGAGCAAGTCCTCCGCCACGTACCCAATATCCCTAACCATATCGTATGGTGAGAGCTTCTTACCGTTAACTAAGTAACGTATTCTCCCTCCATCAGGATTTAGGAAACCGGCCAATAATTTGAGGAGGGTTGACTTCCCTGAACCGTTAGGTCCTATGATTAGGTTGATCCCTCTCCAGAGAGTGAGTGAGGGTATTGATAAGGTGAAGTACTTGAATCTCTTAACTAGGTTGCTCACTCTTATTGAGGCAATGCCCATTCTTAAGGCACCCGCCTACAGACCTTAATGGTAGCCACGGAAGTAAGTTTTGTTCCTTTAGGCATGAGGGCAGCCAAATAGATGGTTATTGAGGTAGCGTCATTAATCACGGCAAGCCTCTCTGAGGAGAGCTTGTTTAGCCTAATAGATTTTAGTGAACCAGACCCATTAACGTAGAAAATTACAATACTAACCTCCGTCTTGGGTGCCAAACAAATAACGTATTCGCCTCTACCGAGCGATACTGAGCCCACATAACCGTAGGTTAAGTTCACTAACGGAAGTAAGGGAGGCGTGACTACTAAGGTATCGCAAGAATTCAACCCAACACCATAGGCGATCATGTATGAAAAGATGGCTGATAGAAAAATCATGGAGAGTACCATACCAGAAAAAACAAGCAGCAACCGTTTAGTACTCAATTCTCCTCACCCTAAGAAGAGAAAGGCCTAAAAGAAAAGATATGGATAGAGCGTATGAAATACCGTAAGACAATTTTTGGTAAGCTATGTAAGGAAATACCAGGACAGCAAGATAAGGCAGTCTAGACTGTAGTATCAGGACAAGCATAGCGAAACCAAAAACGCCTAATAATGTATCGGAGACCTTCTTGCTGTACACGGCAAGTGCTGACGCTACCGAAATAGATGATAGGGTCAGCATTAACATATAACTTAACGCATAAGTATATGCTTGGAATTCTGTTTTCGCGAGCAGATCCACGTAAAGGACCTTCGCCAAAACAAGTGATGAAAGTGATAAAGGAATCAATAAACCTACTAATGCTATTGTCAGCCTTTCCTGAAAGGCTCGGAGCCTGCCTCCCCTCTCAATAACTTCAAGAAAAAAGTACTTATCCTCTAAGGGTTTGGCTAGGTAGTTTCCTACGATCATTCCCGCAAGAACGAACTGGAACAGGAAATCATAGAGTAAGTAAGTGAAACCTAAATTCAGTGATTGGGTAATAATGAAGTTGAAGTTCTTGAAAGGAGGTGCACTGGCTTCAAGAACCTTAATCATTGTGTTTAAATCGCTTTGGGTTAAGGGCTCATGGAATCTATAGATAACTTTCCCTAGAATATCTTTTGATGAATTCATTAACGTTTGAGGCCCGAGAAATAATATGATGGCTGGAGTCATGAAAAGCAGGAGAATAAGGATTAAGGACATATAACCCGATAAGAAGGTCCTAAAGCCTAACCTGCCGAAGAAGGACCGGCCGGAATGACTCAAGACATCACCTCTTCTTCCTTCCTAATCTCTGCACAGCCAATATGATTCCGGCAATACCTGCAGCAACTAATGAAGCAAACAATACTAGGAATGAATAATCTACTGATACCAACTCTTTAGGGTAATCATCAACTGCTTTGACGCATGAAAACCATTTCTGGTCTGTCCTTAACCATAGCTTCATATAGACTGGCGTATGATCCCTAACACCTACTGGCATAACTGAGATCGAAACTATTGGGTAGTTATGCACAAATTGCAAGATTAACTTATCATTAGATAATTCGAAGGTCGTAATTTTACCCAGTCCACGAACAAAAAGATTCACTGCCTCCGTAGGCTTTAAGACCTCATCCATATACACAAGCTTTTCTTTCGTTAGATTGCTTGACGTGAAGTCAGGGAAAACGTAAAGAGGGAAGAAACCTATAAATGACTTTGTTTTCTCGCTCCACGCGTAATTACTTGCTCTATTTACTATGTATGTTAGGGTAAAATTAACACGTGTTTTAGTCACGTTCTTTAACTCCTTCAGGAAACCTCCGCTGACGTTAACCCAGTTACCGTACTTTGTGTAGATCTCACCACTATATTTAATGCCTGAAAAACTTACGTATACCCTAACAAAAGAGGAATTAATTCTTGCATAACTAACTTTAACTGAAGCGTTAAAGATGACGGAACCATTAGGCATTAAGGAACCATTACTCCCTAGAAAGAAAAACCTAATTGATCCCGTAAACATATAGGGATTAGTTTGGCTGACAGTACAAAAACCAGAGGGAACTGAGGATGAAGCCCTAACGTTATAGATAATAATTATTGAGCTAAGAGAAAATAATATAATAAAAAGTAAGGAAGCAAGCCTTATACCCGGTTTATTAAGTGGCATTCCTTTCACCATATCATGGAAAATAATTAATTCAGGCATAAAAACATGCGAGTAAATTTTAAGGTAAAAACTAAGGCAGCACTAATGATGGGTTTCTGTTAAGGGCATCATATGGAACTAAGGAACTGCATGAATTATAGTAATCGTCGTAACTCGTTGATGTTAAGAACCAATATCTGTGATCCACCTGAAATTCTGCAGTACCAGTCATCGATACCTCAACACCTCCACCAGTCGTTCTGTAATTGACTCCAGAATGGCTTTCACTTAGTAAGGTAAAACTATAAGCTTCGGTAAGGCTGTTGAAATCCTTCATCATAGTGGTGGCTGCTGAACCTAAGGACCTCCACTTATGAATACCAGTATCGTAGTCACCAACAATACCGATAGCGTACAAATCATATTGCATCACCCTTATCTATATTCACTGATACGCCTACACCATCTAAATAAACCGTAACCACAAGAAGGGAATCAACATAACCATGTTTACTAACGTCATCAGTAAGAACCTGCTTAACTAATGATGCATTAGCGTTAAATGATAATAGTGCAGATATGCCTAAGGACACCAAGATAACAGCACTCAGTATAACCAATATTCTAGAATTATTTATATACATTATATGCACCAAAGCAACTATGCTGTGCATGGAAAAAACTCAAAAGAATAAAAGAAGAATTTCAAAGACACTATAATTTAAATACTTTATTGATCCTCTACAATGCATTATTTTTGTCAGTAGAGTTTTCTCTTGTATCGTTTGGGTAAGGCAATAAGCACTAGGAGAATAACAGCTAAAGCCATAAGTAGATAGGCTTTCCTCTTTTTCCTATTTCTTCGGCTGATTAGAGTCATATTAGCTTATCTCTCCAGCCTAGAAGGCAGCCATTCAGTAACGTTCCTTCTGAGGAAGTTCTTCTTACATTTCTTAGCTAGCTTCTTCTTATTACCTATTCTTCCTAACTATCTTCACAAACCGCCCTAACCGAATATGGACCTGAAGAACTCAACCAACCTACTAATGAGTGAATGAAGGACATCGGAAATCTTGCTCAATACCTTAATGTGTATTAACAATGAATTGAAAGATATATCGTTTTTGTTTGAAATAAGCAAAATTGAGAAAGGTGTTCTCAGAGAGGCTAAGGGTGTTTAATTAACATGATTAAAAATCTTTATTTTAGTGTTCTCTATTCCCTTATTGGTGGTTTCGTTTTGCTTAAAGCAGTTAGGGCTAATTTGCTCTTTACCGGTTATCCGGGTAGGGTTGAAAGAGACGTTTATTTGTCTTGGGAAGGGAATAAGTTGGTTGGTGTAGTTAAGGAAAAACCTAAGGATGCTGAAATTATTGAGTTCGAGAATTCTGTAGTCACTCCTGCCTTCATAGATGCGCATAGCCACATAGGTTTAGATAGGGCTGGAGAGCCCTCGGCTGAGGGAGAATCTAATGAAAAGTTTGATGCGGTTTTACCTTTAGTTGATTCGCTTTACAGTATATATATGGATGATGAAGGCTTTAAGGAGTCTGTTGAGTGGGGAGTTCTTTACTCTTGCATACTTCCGGGAAGCGGAAACATAATTGGTGGTAAGGCAGTAGTGATAAGGAATTTCTCCCATGATATTGGTGAGGCATTCATAAAGCATGCAGGCATTAAGGTTGCTTTAGGCTATAACCCCAGGAATACGTACGAATGGAAAGGAACAAGGCCATACACCAGGATGGGGGCAGTAAGCATATTAAGGAAATGGTTAACTAAGGCGAAAGATATGCTTAAACTTGTTAATGAGGGAAAGAAATCTCTTGAGGAAGTAGAGCCAGAAATAAAGGCGTTATTCCCTATAGTGAAGGGCGATGAAACACTTCGGGTGCACGTGCATAAGATGGATGACATCATAGGCTTAATGAGGATCATAGATGAATTCAGGCTTAAAGCCACTATTGAGCACGCGGGAGACGTTCATACGGAAGAAGGATTCGCAAAAATTAAGGATAAAGGAATCCCTATAGTTTATGGCCCCATAGATGCTTTCCCGTACAAAACGGAATTAAAGCATTACTCATGGAGAAACGTCAAACATTTAGTGAGGGTTAAGCCCTTATTCGGGTTAATGAGCGATCATCCGGTCACGCTTCAAAGAAATCTTTACCTGCAGTTAAGGTTCTTTAAGCTTTTCGGGTTTAGCGACTCAGAAAGCATAGCTATAATAACTAAGAACAATGCCGAAATCCTTGGTTTAAGTGACGTCTTAGGAACACTAGATAAAGGAAAATACGCTAGCTTTGTAGTCTGGAATGATAACCCCTTTAAATTAGGTTCTCATCCCATATACGTTGTTGGTGAAGGGAAGGAAATCTATAAGGAATAAATCAAAAACAAAATATTAAGTAACTGAAAACAGAAAATAGCTCAGGCTTTTCTCCCTAAATAATAAATATTTGGCTTTAATTTAATGTAAATGGTTTAATTGAGGTTCATGGTCTTACTGCCCTATTGCTTGTGTTTTGTTTTCACTCGTGTTTTAAGTTTTCTGTGTAGGAGTTTATGTTGTAGTGTTAGGAGTCTTTCTGAGTTCAGGAGTTTTGATGATGTGTAGAGCAGGGTTCCTGCGAAGGCCAAGCTCCACAATAGGGTTGCTGGCGTCACCCACGGTATGTTCTCTAGGTATGCCTTAAGTATCAGGATTGGGGCTACGAAGGGTGATAGGGCTATCATTATTGCTTGTCCTGCTGGCCCTAGTGTTGAGAGGTCCAGGAATACCAGTAGGAAGCCGGGTATTATGACTAGGAAGGACAGTTGCCCTACAAGCGTTGACGAGGTCCTGACGTCAGGAGCTAGTGAACCTAGGAGGATGCCCAGTGAAGCAACCCCGAGTAGTGAGATGAATGTCCCAGCAATCAGGGTTACTACGAACCAAGGGTTAATTAGGTTAGTCATTACTGAGGCTGTAAGCACTGGCTGTGTTTCAGTAGCGCCCGCATAACTTAGGGTGCTGGTGGTTGAGTACAGTATTGAGTAACCGTATATGGCTAGTCCTGCACCAAAGGATATTGTGGATAGGAGAACAACTACTAAGGAACCCATGAGCTTACCTAACACGATCTTTATTCTGGATATGGGTAGGGAGAGGAGGACCTCAAGAGTTTTCTCCTCGTTCTCAACAGCCATTGATGATGCTGCCTGACCTAATGCCATAGAGACGACTATTAGGGGTGCGAAAGCAAACATTATTAGCGAGCCTGAGAGCTCGGATAGGGTGTTTGGCTCCGTAATTGCTCCACGGAAGAACACCTTCTCCTCAGCACGTACTGGGGAAATAACTTCTGAGGGCTGTAGGCCCTTAGAAGCAAGTATTTTTGTTCTAACATAAGAAGTGAGTGATGTTGTGTAGGCACTCATTAAGGAATTTAGGGTCATTGAGGAAGTGAATGATGCCTTATCCGTCCTTGCGTAAACACCTACCTTAACGGGCTTGAGCTCCGTGAGGTTTTCTGAGGCTCCCTCAGGCACGTAGACAGCTAAAGTAATGTTTTCCTTAGCGAGCAATCCAGGAATCCTGCTTTCTGTGCAGCCGTAAATCACCCTCACCTCATGCGCTAAGCTCTTGCTAAAGTTCACTACCAAGTTAGTGAAGAGCCCACTATCCATGCTGCACACCACTATAGTTCCTTCCTCCCTAATTCTTGAAACGCTCTCCTTAACCTCATGGCCTGCCTTACTGAATGCGAATCCGTAAACCAAACCCATAACGCCAAAAATTATTAGGGGCATCAGGACTGAAGTAATTATTATTTTCTTGTCCCGTAAGGTGTTCCTGAGTTCCTTCTTAGTCAAGTCCCAGAGCATCACCCACCACCCTAACGAATACCTCCTCCAGGTTCTTGGCTCTATACTCACTCATTAGTTCCTCAGGAGTTCCTTGAGCCGCTATCCTCCCCCTATTAATTAATGCGACACGATCGCAGAGGTCCTCCACCTCAAGCATATTGTGTGATGAGAGAATCACCGTTACCTCATACTTCCTCACGTAATCACGTATTGCCTTCCTCAAGTATACTGCGTGAGCCACGTCAAGGCCTGATGTCGGCTCATCAAGAATGGCTAACTTAGGCTTAACCATTAGGGCCCTAGCGACCTGAAGCCTTCTCTTCATTCCCTTGCTATACGTGCTCACGTACCTGCCTAAGGCATTACCTAAGCCCGAAAGTCTCACTCCATCCCTCACCGCCTCGTCACTGACTCCATAGACCTTAGCCATGAAGCTCAGGTACTCGTAGCCAGTTAGGTACTTATACGCTCCAGCCTCCTCAGGCAAGTAAGAAATTAGCTTACGAACCTCATCCTTATCCCTAACTACGTCCCTACCGAAGACCCTGACCTCACCCTCCGAGGGAGTAAGTAATGTAGCGATAATCCTTAAGGCAGTAGTTTTTCCCGCGCCATTAGGCCCAAGCAAACCAAATATTTCTCCCTCACCCACGCTAAAGCTCAAACCATCGACAGCCCTTACCTCACCGAAGAACTTCCTTAAATCCTTAACCTCAACAGCATAGTTAGGCAAGCTAATCCCGGAGAACCTTAGCGAATAATTATTTATGTTTTCTTACTGATGCTAGGAAAGAGAGTCCTTTATTTAGGATGCAAGAGAAAGTCAATGCTTCATTCCCTCAAGAACCTAAACACGCTATCGCTTAAGAAGGTTATATTTACGTTCGGCTAATCCTCTTCAACCAGCGATTTCAAGTGCGCAGTAAGTTATAGTAAGTTATTATTGTTTAAGCATACATTACTTAGGTGTTTTGGGTGGAGTTCCTTAAGAGGAACGCAGAGTATTTTGAAAGGAAAGCTAGGGAAGCCTTCGAGGAAGGAGAATATAGCTTCACCCTATACTTTGCTGATCAAG
>JALWQN010000127.1 GCA_027083115.1 Desulfurococcales archaeon | reverse complement strand
GCGAATGTGGCGTGAATTCCTCTCTCCTTATCTCTTCTGTAGTAATGTTTCTTCATTAGGTTCTGAAGTTCCTTTAGGGTTATGGTGATATTGATCACCCATTAAGGCTTGTTGCTAACTTTTTAACTTTCAATAGCAAGAACTATATGGTGTGGTCTTTGGTCACTAAGAGAAGGAAAAGAACTACTAGGAAGGGTAGAGGTAAGAGGGAGACTTCTGGACCCATGACTGCAGCCGGCCTCGTCAGGTTCTTCGATGATGTTGACGCTAAGGTTAAGATAGGCCATAACACGGTGATCTGGATATCTATAGGTTTTGCTGCTGTTGTTGCGGTGCTTAGCTTAGTTACTGCCATCAAGTAACGAATTACTTAATCCATCCTTCAGCCGGCCTAACATAGGAGCATTTCTTCTCCTTCCCGTACCTTCTTAAGGGCTTCATAAGGTGCTTGAAGGAGCTCTCAGGCGGTAAGTAAGTTCCTACATCCACTGACCTCTTAATAGGTACTTTCTCCTTCTCCAGGTCCTTAGCTCTGTAGCCGCACTTAGGACACTTCCATCCCTTCCCCCTACCGGCTGACTTCATTCTCGCCCCGCACTTAGGGCACCTGGGATTCATTAGTTTGTAATTGATTAGGGACTCAATAACTAACTTCTCAGCATGTATTACCCTACCTAAACCCTCCCACAGGTGACAGGTGCCGCAGACCATCACCAAATCTCCAGGCAACAAACTATTAACTACCTTACTGAGGCCGGCTTCCTTAAAGAAGGCTGCATAAAGCCGGCCTCCACTACCTAACTCAATGACTGAAGTACCTCCCATCAAGTTCTTAGGTTTACTAGCTACTGACGCCTTAATGCATCCGGTCTGGTAGGGCCTTATCCTTCCGGCATCTCTAAGAACGTGATGTGCGTCGGTACCTTGGTTAGTTCTGAATATGGCGTAACCTGAGACCTCCTCACATACCCTTAAGGTTGAGTATGCATTGATTAATGTTGCCGGGTCCTCACCCCTAATCCCTAGGAGGACAGGGTCAGGACCGTGAGGAGTAATTAGCTCCCTCCGAGATAAGTAATCGTAATTAAGGAATGTTTCCTCCCTAAACAACTGATCCATCTCCTTAATGGATTCGGGATCAACGCATCGGGGCCTGCAGGAACTAAGTTCTTTCCTGTAAGCCAGGAGTTCGTAGGTGCAGTCAACTCCTTCAGGCCAACCGATGCCGGCTAAGGCCCCAGTAACTCCTCTACTTAAGCCATAGGGAAGGATTACTTCAGTGTTTTTCGTGGTTTCCTTGATGAGGGACATCAGGTAGTTCCTTGGTACGTAATCGGTTAATGCCTTAAGGTACAGCTTCCTTAATGATTCAGGAACTACCCCAATAACTGCTGCTATACCCGGCTCCGTACCTGGCCTGAACCCTAGTGAGTTAACGTATTTACTGACGAATTCTGTTGTTTCCCTAATCACTTCATTAATGATGTCCTTCCTCACGACTGACCTAATAACTACTGCCCCATTCCCTCTGGTTTTGTAGGGGACTGCTGGATTAAGCCTAACTAAGTTCGGGTAATCAATTAGTTGGAAATCCGTGCGGAACTTACTTAGGAGTTCCTTAAGGAGTAAGTAGGTTGCGTGAGTAGTGCATCCACCTACAGTAGCGTCTACATCATCCAGACCTATGTGGAGTTGGGTAAAAACTTCCTCAGAGGGATTAACTGGGTTAACCCTCGAACTTCTTTCCCTCAACAATTATCATAGTCAGTGTTGACCTGACCTTCGGTATTCTCCTGATCTTGCTCGAGATTATTTCCTTAAGTTCCTCAGTCGAGTTAGCCCTGACCTTAGCTACTATATCGTAAACACCGTAAACTATGTAGGCCTCAACAACCCCCTCAGTTTTCGAGAGTATCTCCATCACTTCCTCCTCAGTCCCTATGTCAGTGTTTACAAGCACTATTGCTTCAGGCATACCTAACACACCGATGATATGTTGGTGATAAGTAATATAAACCTTAACTCGCCATAGTAGTTAAGTATTACGATATGTCGGGTTCTGTAATGAGTTCAGACGTGCATGATAGGGTGAGGGTATACGTAATTAGGTTGAGGGGGGATAACCCTAAGTTATCTACTGCCTTAAAGCTAGTTAGGTTAGGCCTAGCTATTAGGGCATCACCTAAGACATTACCTCACGGCACCGTAGTCCTTGACCCCACAGCTAAGGAAGTGCTTACGCCCTCAGACAGGGAGCATGTGGTTAGGGCCGGCTTAACAGTAATTGATGCCTCATGGAATAAGGGGGTTCAGGAAATAACCTCTATTGCATTAAGGCTTAAGGGCTTCAGGAGGGTTTTACCTCCGCTTAAGGCAGGGAACCCAATAAATTACGGGATCATGACTAAATTGAGTAGTGCTGAAGCTGTTGCTGCGGCCCTAATAATTACGGGCTACCGCTGGTTAGGTGAGTCAGTAATTAGTAAATTCAAGTGGGGCCATACATTCCTTAAACTAAATGATGAGTTACTCATGAAGTACAGCCTAGTCAGGAGCGTGGAGGAAATGCTTTCGGTGCAGAAGGAAGTACTCAGTAAGTACTTAGGGAACAACTAAATTCTTGAGTTAGTGACCCACACAAAACTAAGTTAGTGGGGGCATCAAGCAATTTCAGCAAAGCACTACAGTTATTGGCTCAACACCATCATCAATTACTTCATTATGGAGGCTCCTTCAGAGCTTAATGAACTTATGGAGTTAGCCATGACTAAGGAAGGAAGAACTGCGGACAACAATTTTCTCTACATACCTTACCACTTACTATAATGTGTTCATACAAATAATACTGCCTCTCCCCCAACCAATTAAGAGGGGGTGGTGCCGGCTATAACCCGCCTTCTGTACTACGGCAGCATTCAGCTGTGCGGCCTACCCGCACCTCATGCGGCCCTCATCGGTGCTGCTTGGCCTTACTCCCGGAGGGACGGCCGTTTCAACGCAACCGCCCCCGTACTCAGCGGGTTACTGACTCTCCGTTGCCGGAGGGCCCTCACCGCCTCATAGGCATTTGAGGGCGGACGTCCGTTTCTGTGCCGTTGCCGCAGGTCTCCCCGCACCCCTTACGGGGTCTCCGTGCCGCATGGAGGGCGGAGTTTCCTCAGGGGCGAAACCCCCGTAGCTGCCAGCCGGCTCCACCCTAATGTAGATTAACTTCAAGGTTAATTTAGCTTCACAGTACTGGTGAAAACCTTTAAACCCACTACCAGAACTTAATGATTGAGGGCCGGTAGCTCAGCCTGGAAGAGCGCTCGGCTTGCACCCGAGAGGTCCCGGGTTCAAATCC
>JALWQN010000126.1 GCA_027083115.1 Desulfurococcales archaeon | reverse complement strand
GTGTTGTTTATTATTGAGGTTAAGGTATGGGTATAGGTTATTGGGATTGTTCTTGTTTTAGTTGTTGTCGCCGTTATGGTATGGTTTATTGTTCTTGTGGTGGTTTCCTTACGTGTTATTGTTTCAGTGACTGTCTTAGTTAGGGTTTGTGTTTCTGTCTTCGTTAAGATTATCGGTATTGTTTTGATTACTGTTTTCGTAACAGTTATGTTTTCGATGCACTTCTGTTTCGTGAGGACCGAAGTAATCAGCGGTTTCGCTAGGGTATAGAGCTCATTAGTTAAGGCAGTCGTGTTAGTATTTAATGCTTTAAGGAGATTTTCCGGGGTATTCTTCATGTCATAAATCATTACTTCCTCAGCAAATCTTTCCTTAAGTAGTGATTCACGTGCCTCCTGTGATTCCTCCTGAGTCACTATGGCCTCCTCATTGGATCCAAGAATTATTGATGGAAAGTATAGCCTGGCTCCTGCGAGAAGGTCTAGGGAGACCCAACCAAGCTGAGGCACGTAAGTAGCTACGTAGGCATGAGGTCCAGTATTAACAAACTTGACGCTTGAGCCGAAGGACTGGAGTGATGTCATACTGAAGTTCCTCAGGTAAACTAGGCTATACTCTATTTTTCCAGGTATTCCATAAGCCCAAAGTAGGTTAAGCAGCACCC
This sequence comes from Desulfurococcales archaeon, assembly GCA_027083115.1. GTDB lineage: Archaea > Thermoproteota > Thermoprotei_A > Sulfolobales > NBVN01 > S013-73. The sequence goes on along the minus strand of JALWQN010000126.1, from coordinate 2,696 downwards.
TAGACATGTCATCGCAGTCTCCAGTATGGTGGGTTACGACATAATTCAGAGGTCTCGGCACTGCTGAAGCGTTATATGTTATGTAACCACTCCGATATATGAAATAGGCTGCTCTCGCCGCCAGTGATGCTTTACTTAGGTTTGCTGGTGTCAGGCCGAAGAACGAGTTAAGCCATTCCTCGAAATCCTTCTTGACTACGTTAACCACTATGTCTGCAGGCTTCCCTATGTAATTTTGTCTTACGTAGTTAGGGATTTCAGAGTCAGCGTATGGGAAAGCCTTAGGGTCTTTAAGCATAGCTAGGACGTCGCTTGTGTAGTTAATCCATGACTGATTAACTATAGCCACTACGTAGGAGTAACTTCCGTTGAATGAATCATATATGAGGCCGGCATCAGTATGGACCAAGTTACCACCTAACTTTAGGTACCTGACCGACTGATTAAGGGTTCCATCACTGTAGTTTATCGGCGTATCAAACGCCTCCCTCCTCTCGCTTAATGTACTCACAGTGTATAGGTAATCAAAATAGTAATAGCTGGCAGTAACCCTACTTCCATAGCTTACGGAGTAGCCTGACAGGTGAGATGAAGCATTAGGTAAGTAGATATGAACTGTAAGCAAAGCGAAAACTGTAAGTACCAGTAGGATCCTTGAGGATTGCCTCATCCTAGCACACGCCTCGACCAAGTCATTATTACTATATGCTAGAGTAGTATAAAGTTCTTATATCACTAATGGAAGCGCTTGATTCAAGACCCCCCACTTAATGAGCGGCTTTAAGGGCTGCAGGATTGAATACTTCGCTGCGTTTAATGCTTAAACATTTGTTTATGTATGAGGCCTTCCTCCTTTAATGTATAAGTATCCAAGTCTTCTTGCTTAGAGCCTTATAGCCTAGTCTTGTATAGGCGTTTATTGCTGGCGAATTATCCACTCTCACATGCAGATAGGAATTACCGCTTATGTCCAGTGCTTTCTGAGTTACTGCTGAAGTCACTGCCTTCGCATACCCCCTACCCCTATGGTTCGGATGAGTGAAGACATCACCTATGATCCAGCAGCCCCTCAACCTTAAGTAAACACCAGCTATCGAGACCAATTCATTATTCACGAAGACACCGTGGTATAGGTTCTTCTTTATCATTTCAGAAGCTTCCAACTCATTTATCGGTTTTCCTTGAATCTTTTTCAGTTTCATAAAACTCTTAACATGCTCATTATTCATATAATTTAATCTGGTAGCGATCATGGGTTCACAGGCCTGAAAATCTTGTTCAGTAACACCCATATCGTAAAACTCCTCAACTCTCACCTGATTTCCGCCAATTTCTGAAGTTCTCGGGAGGTTCATCACATCATTGATGGCAGTAGGTTCATGAATCTGGAAAACTACTTCTTCAAATCTTTCCCTCAATAAGTTCCTAATGAATTCCTGCCTAAGCACTTCTCTATATTCCTTACCCCACAAGTGAATTGCTATGTGATTTCCGCTCCTCCAAACCAACACATAAGATTTTATTTCACCCTCATTATACGATAATAGCACCTTGGTCTTATCGTACTCGTACACCAGGTCGTAAATCAAGTAAGCGTGAGGTATACAGTCACGCTTATACAAATCCCATACTTTCGGCCAGAGAACATCATTAAATAGGTCAGACTCCCTCGCTAACATCATCAATCACTCATCTATGAAAATTTACATGTATGCTTCTATTAACATTAACCTTAGCAGCTGGTTGCATGCTGTAATAAAATAAAGTCTTTGTTGCTGAAGTTTATTTTTGCCTATTTATTGTTTAGAAGGTGTTTCAGTTAAGGATCCCTAAATAATAATTATAATAACATTAAAGAGGGCTTATGAAGACCTAAATTGCTCGTTCAAAACTGGAAGCTCTCTTCATTAGCATAATAAGAAAGCATTACCTTAATCATTAAATATAGTACTATTATTTATATACTCATTATCTTATGTTTACATGGTGTACAAAGGGTATGTCAGTTACGGTATCCATTAAGGTTCGTAAGGAGTTAGTTAGATTAGCTGAGAAAATGATTAAGTACGGTATGGCTAGTAACAGATCTCAAGCATTTAACTTAATGATTGCTCGAGGATTACCAGTAATTCTTAAGGAAGTAAGGTTTTGGGATGAGGTTTACAGTAAAGCTGAGGAGTTAGAAAAGACCAATTATAGGATTAGACATGGGGGCCTGACAAAGCTTCTTGAGGAGGATCGTTCTAGTTGATCTATTTAGATACGAACATCATCATTTCCTTCATGGATGAACTGGACATTAATCATAAGAGAGCCCTTTCGTTACTTAGTAAGTTAAACGATAAATTAGTTGTTAGTAGGCTTACCATTGTTGAGTTAGCCAGCGTTTATGCTAGAGCCAGACTGGAAAACCCTGTTTCATTAGCTCTTTACTCGATTAAGGAAGTCGGTGGTGAAGAACTAAGTTTTAATTTCAGTAAAGCTTTTGCAAGAGCTTTAAAGATAGCTCCACTGCTTAAACTAAGAACTTTAGATCTCTTACACATAGCCATTTCGCTGGAGGCTGAAGTCAGGCATTTCGCAACATTCGATAATGATATCATAAATAAAAGGGATCTCCTGAGGAAGATAGGTATTGAAGTAATTACTGATTAGTTATTAATGTTTTCTGGCAGGTATCGCTTAAGGTATTCTTT
>JALWQN010000125.1 GCA_027083115.1 Desulfurococcales archaeon | reverse complement strand
GAATTATCCTGAATCATGGGGAACCACAAGCGATTAAGGCACTAGCTAAAGACATATCTAAGAAACTCATACGTGGGGGAGCCCTACCGAAGGAAACGGAGATCTACGTGCCTAACGTGCTAGATTCCTTGTCTTTAGTTATTTAGTTTTTCCTGCATAATTTAGGTAGATTAAATAAACCTTAGCAGATTAAACTCGGTTTAGGTAATCATAATGAATTAAAGCTAGGTTTTAAGGATAAAAGAGTGTTCAAAACACTTAATTATTTATTATAATCGAGTTCATTAAAGCTGTGGTCCAGGCTCCCTAATTAATGGGAAGGTTGAGCAGTGCGGCCCTCCCCCCAAAAACTTTGTTTCTTCCCATGGAATACCTATGACATCCACATCTTCTTTTTCTAGCGCCCTAATTGTTTTAGGGAATTCCTGAGGTAGAATAATCTTGCCTGGCTCTACAGCTAAGGTATTGCAGGCAAGCCACCTAGCTTCTTCAGGAGGGACTTCAATCATGTTAATTCCTATACTCCTTAAATACTCAATGAACTCGTAAGGTACTCCAGGAGGGTAAATCACAGACACCCCATCATCAACGTAACCAAACACACAATCTAGGTGTGCGAACCCTCCAGCAGGCCATTCTGTTTATGTAGGTATCCGGGTATCGGTACCACTTTTATTTCTTCAACTCCATTCATCCTCATGATGTAAGAAACCTGATCGATGCCTTCTTGATTTGCTCTAACGCTCTTCCCCAACACAACATGTTTAGGGTCGAGCCAAACAACATTCCCTCCTTCAAACACTCCGTCACCATTAACTGTGTAAAGTATGGGAACTCCTAGTTTAGCTAGGGCTTTCAGAATGATGAATTCTTCTCCTCTCCTGTAGGGAAGAGACATTCTACCTATGATTGCTCCACCATTAACAACTAAACCCACATCCCTAGCGCCAGGACCGCCAAACCTGGCATGAGGTAAACCGTATGGTTCCTTAAGCATCCATCTGTCAATATCGATTTCTTCCTTAAGTAGTTCCCTTATGTCGTGAACCACTACTCCCTCATTTCGTAGAGTGCTTATTAATCCCTCAAACTCTTCCTTAACTTTCTTAACAGAAACTTTTTTCTCGAACTGATAGAAAATAAGGTCTTCCTCAGGCGGAGCTACTTCGTCACCCGGCCTAATCACAAGAACTTCCCTGAGCTTACCTATCTCTGATTGAGCCCCCCAATTCTTCCCCCAAATAATCTCCAGCTCATCACTAAAGGATAAAGGAAGAGGATGAGCAGGTAACTTCTTATTTTCCGTGCACCTACGGAGAGTTTCAAGAATCTTACTTTTATTTTTTGAGTGAAGGGAGTCTCTGTATATAATAGACACCAATATAATCATTACACTATAGCTTAGATAAAGATTGTTGGTAGGCAAAAGGATCTAATCCCTCAGCCACTTACGTAATTGCTGAAGCCTTCAGGAGGTGGGGCCCACACCCTACGCAATCATCGACCTATTCATAGTCCTAGCCACGCTAGCAACCTCATAAAGGCAACAGTCGGCATCTTAGCCCTAATAACTGAGGAAATATAAAGGAGGCAGTTACTCAAGGCTCAAGAGTTAACTACCATTAGGAGCGACGCCGGTAGTGACTTGGTTATCCAGTTGGGCTTCATGATTAAGAGGGTTAAGGGCAAGCAATACGTGTATGAGTACGTAAGGATTAACGGGAGGCCAATAGTGAAATACATAGGGCCATTAGAGGAGATAGTCAGGACCTACCAGGCCCTGAAGGCAGGGATAACTGTTAACCATAGGTTAAAATCACGCGAGATCAGGGCCCTCTCCACCCATATCGTGGATAACTTAATGAAAAACATTCAGAAAATGAGGGCCTTGTGGTGGACCGGCCGGGATTTGAACCCGGGACCTCTCGGATGCCAACCGAGCGCTCTTCCGAGCTGAGCTACCGGCCCTTCAGGTTTTAATCATTTTGTTGCTTAAATTATTTTTCCTTTATGTTTATAGGTAGTACTTTCCTTGCTTGAGGTAGTAAGGCCTTCCAGATTTTATCACCTGCGTAATGTATTGTCTTAATTGCCTTGCCTTTTTTTCTTTTTTGGAGTTCTGCGGACTTAATTATGGCTTTACCTACTGCTAAGATAATGTCTTTAGGACCCATAACTATTAATGTATCTCCTTCACTGAATTCCGAGAAATCAGTTATTCCGGGAATCATTACGTCAGCACCGTTTAATATGTGCGGTACTGCACCCTCATCAACTTTGACGTGCTTGAAGTTCTTAGGCCCTAACCTCTTAATTAAAAATAGTGTGGGGATTAACTCACTATAGTTTTTGTCCGTTATGAATGCAGGGTAATCATTGATTAGCACTATGGTGATATCATCTAACTCAAGCACAGATACTTTCTTAGCTTCCTTTACGTAATTGCACACTATTTCTCCTAACTTAAGGCATACAACATTCTTTACTTTAGCTGATTCCTTCTTCCTTAGCGGGTAGTACTTCATTAAATCTCCTCCTTCCTGATTAAGGGATTTAGACAATATAGCGTTTCCTCTCTCACGGTATTTTTAGTTAGTTTTCAATGCTTTTAATTCCGTGAGAGGGGTTAGCCCTTGGTACGGGTTCATTAGTTTCACCTGCACCTCATGGGGCTCAGTCGAGGAGAACGCCATTCTCCTCCCATCTGAGGATAGATGCCTTAACCAATGTTTATAGCGCCAATAACATCTCTATCTAGGACTAGTCCATAGCTTAGTTTTGCCAGTCTTAAACGAACTGTAATTACTCTTACCCTCTTCCTCCCTCTCACCGTAGTGCAGATCATTGAAGAAGTATACCTACGAATAGGTTTACATGCAAACGGGTCTATAGAAGAGGTATATGCTTCAGATACTTCAACTATATGTAGTGGTTTATTGTTAAGTATCTCAACTAGCTTTGCTACACTCCATTGATGAATTCTATGCTTTAATGTATTTTTCCTAGTCTTTCCTACTATTTTCTTTTTACCTTTACGCACATTTCCAACGACAACAACGGCGTTATTCTGAACAACTAATTGTTCAATAATTTTAGCAGTCTTATAGATGATGTCCCGCTTTCTTTCCTTCTCCCTAAGCTTCCTAAGAGCTTTCCTAACACTCCTAGTCTTAGTAGATTTACCTTTAGTTACCCTCTTCCTCCTCTCAGCATAAGCAATAACTACCTTTCCAAGGTTAGTTTCAATTCTATGTGCTTCACTTAGCTTACCATCTCTGAACACAGCTAACGTAACATTATTCTCATTAACATCAACAGAAACAACATTACTTGGACTATATATGACCTCAGAGTTCTTCTTAAACGTTAGGTATAT
>JALWQN010000124.1 GCA_027083115.1 Desulfurococcales archaeon | reverse complement strand
AACGTATACTAAGTAATAAGGCTCCTAGATATCCTTGGGAATGCACTTACTGCCCTTATTCTGTATTATGTCCTCATAAGGTCACAAGCAAGTAAAAATATCACTACCATAATACGTTATTTTGCGATTATTTTGACGACCTCCTCCATTAAGGCTTCCTTAACTTTTTCGTAATCTCCTTCCCTATACTCAAAGGTCGTGAAAGGACCTCTTTTCTTAATGCCTAAATCACTTTCTAGATTAAGTCGCGCCCTTATGTGTAGGCCTAGCGACTCAGCTAATTTACTAGCGCACGCTTGATGACAACCATCAACCACTATTATGTTCTTAATTTTGTTCTTTACTAGAGCCACTTGCCTAGGAACCCTCATAGCTAGTGCTGGGAAAGAGAGGATTCCGACCTCACTAAACTTCTTAGCGACCTCAAGCACTGCCCTAGCAACCAGCGCTCCAGTGTTTGAGGCATTACTGCAGCATCCCAAAACACCTACTTTTGGATAGCCCTTGAACTTTATGGAAGTACCCAAAAACGCTTCCCTAGGGTAAGGAATTAAGGAGGTATTTACGTGTTAATTCTCTTAGACAGGCATGTTGCCGTGTTTTCTAGGTGGAGCTCTTATACCGGTATCTCTCTTAGTGAGTAAAGCATTCAAAGCCTGAATAAGTGCTGGCCTAGTCTGACCAGGTTCAATAACCGAGTCAACGTATCCTCTTGAGGCAGCTACGTAAGGATTAGCTATTTTGTTCTTGTAATCCTGAACTAGTTTATTAAGTAGTTCCTCCCTTTCCTCCGGAGTGGGTGCCTTAGTTAGCTCCTTTCTCCAAATTATTTCTGCAGCACCTTTTGGTCCCATAACAGCTATTTCTGCAGTTGGCCAAGCAATGACGAAGTCCGCACCAAGATGCCTTGAGCCCATAGCTATATATGAGCCTCCGTAGGCTTTCCTAGTTATTACTGTAAGCTTAGGGACTGTAGCTTCAGCATAAGCATAAATTATTTTGGCCCCGTGCCTTATAATACCGTTATGCTCTTGGTACGTTCCAGGTATAAATCCTGGAACATCCATGAACGTAAGTACTGGTATATTGAAAGCATCGAGGAACCTAACAAACCTGGATATTTTGTCTGATGCATTAATATCAAGTGCCCCAGATAAGTAATTAGGTTGATTAGCAACAACACCCACAACCCAACCATTAAGTCTTGCAAAACCTACTATTGCATTCCTAGCGTACTGAGCATGGACCTCAAAGAAAGTTCCTTTATCAACAACAGAATTAATTACTTTGTACATGTCATAAGGCTTAAGCGGATCTTCAGGGACAATATTATTTAGTTCCTCATCCACCCTATATGGATCATCTCCAATATTAATTCTTGGCGGTGCCTCCATGTTGTTAGAGGGAAGATAAGAGAGCAACTTCTTAATAATCGTGATGGCTTCCTTATCATTACTCGCTATAAAGTGGGCAACTCCAGACTTCCCTGCATGAACTTCCGCACCCCCAAGACTAAATTCATCTACTTCCTCACCTACAGCAGCCTTCACTACCCTAGGACCGGTGATGAACATGAATGAGGTGTTTCTAACCATAATTATGAAATCCATTAAGGCGGGCGAATATACTGCACCCCCAGCACAAGGCCCCATTATAGCAGCTATTTGAGGGATTACCCCCGAGGAATGTACGTTCATGTAGAAAACATCCCCGTAGCCCTTCAGTGAATCAACGCCTTCCTGGATCCTGGCCCCCCCTGAATCATTAAGGAATATTATCGGTGCACCAATAGAGAGAGCTATCTTCATTGCCTTAACTATTTTTGATGCGTGCGTCTCACCTAAGGAACCACCCATAAAAGTAAAATCTTGAGCTATCCCTACTGCGGTCCTACCTTCAATTCTTCCGATCCCTGTAACAACGCCATCGCCTAACGCTTTCTTTTTATCCATCCCGAATTCCGTAGCTCTATGAGTGACGAACATATCTATTTCGAGGAAAGTTCCTGAATCAAAAAGAAGGTCAAGCCTTTCTCTAGCCGTTAATTTTCCTTTGGCATGTTGCTTCTCTATTGCCTTAGCTCCTCCACCAAGTTTGGCTTGGTTAATTAATTCCCTCAGCTTAGCTATTTCAGGTCTTATGTCATCACCCAATTAACTCTCCCAACAGTAATGGAGGAAATAACTAAATAAGTTTCTACTTAATTGATGAATGAGTAAGTATGAGGCTCAGTCAAGTAACTTTAGCGTGGTTGATTGGCTTCATAGTTACTATTTACTTAACCCAGGGAACTGCTTTCCAGACTTTCGCCATACTTATTTTTCTTTCACCAACAGCTGGAATAGCCTTGCATTTAGCGGGAATTAAGGGAGTTTACGGATTAAGTATTTCTTGCGCCTTACTAACCTATATCTTAGGCGTTACTTACTACTTAGGATATAGGCACTCAGCAATAGATCCTGTCTATTTACCTGTAACGATTTCTCTCTTAAGCATCTATGCCTACTCATGGTGGAGAATCCGGAAACATAGGGAAACACTTAAACATTAGTCCTGATTTCTGAGTGCGTGTATTTGGTCTTGGAAAGCAAAATTGCTAAACCCGTTAAAGCGCTTACTTCTGAGAGAGCCGTTATTGTGCTCATATCTTTAACTAAGGGAGTTCCTGACGCAAGCAGAACGACTAAACCAGATAAGGATGAAGCGGTGTAAAGTATGCCCGAAGCCATACCCTGAAGCGATGATTTTAGACTTCTAGAGAGAAGCATCATTGAGCCCTGGTCCTGAAAGGGATATAGAGGTATAAGCCAGAGTATTATAGCTAAGATTCCGTAGGAGGAATTCATTAAAGGAAAAATAATAGCGTAACCAGCGAGTGAAGCAGCAAGCATTGTTTTAGGGCTGAATTTATCTGATAGGCGCCCAGCTAAAGGCCTTACAATAACCCCCATGGTTGCAGGTAATGCCGTATAAACTAAGCCAAACATTTCTGGAGAACCAGCTATTTCCCTCAACCTTAATGCATAGTTCCCATAGAATAAGTTAATCGATATCATTAAAAAAGAAATTACTGCAAATAACGTTATTGATTTCCTAACCCCGTGAAGAACCTCAATAGCTTTAGCTCCCTTAGAAGTATGTTCTTCAGGGTAGGTGAGGAAAGCAGCAGCGAATGCGGCAGCTATTGCAAGTGCCGCTAACGTAAATACTGACGTAACACCTATTAAGTTCTTTAAGTAACCGGCTAATAGTCCACCCAAACCCCAGCCAGCAGCACCGAACATCGAGTAAAGAGAGTACTGAAGACCTGATGATGCTGTAGCGTCAAGAAATGCCCCAGTTACGGAAGGTGATGCGAAAGCCCATAATGTCATGTATAAAGCCGTAAGTAAGGGG
>JALWQN010000123.1 GCA_027083115.1 Desulfurococcales archaeon | reverse complement strand
AAGTTTAGAAAGTATTTTTTCAGGTTCTGATGGTATGAACGACATAATAATCACTCCTCCACCTGAAGATATTTGCTTTTTAGGGTTTCTTTCTGCATCCTGTAGATTTCCTTAATACCTTTAAGAGCTAGTTCAAGGCCTTCCCTAAATTCATCCTTCGTTAAAGTACCGTTTAATTGCAGTAGAGTTATCTCATCAAGTGCTGGCGTAGCAGCTACGGGCATATCTGCTTCCCCCCAGTTATCCTCAACTTGATCAATATCTAGAACGAGAACTCCATCAACCTTACCAACAGCTACAGCAGCAACTAGGTCCTTCATAGGGATGCCGGCATCCGCTAGAGCTAAGGAAGCTGCTGTAATAGAGGTTGTTCTGGTTCCTCCGTCAGCACTTATGACCTCCATAAAGACATCTATGGAGGTCCTAGGATATAGCTCAGTCATCACTACCGGCTCTAAGGACTCTCTAATTACTTTAGAGAGTTCTATTTCTCTTCTTGAGGGTGCCGGCGACTTCCTGTCATCTGTTGAGAATGGAGCCATATGGTATCTGCATCTGAGGACAGCCCTATATGGAGAAACAACGTGTCTTAATGTGGGTTCTCTGGGGCCATAAACTGCCGCGACAACCCTAGTCTTTCCAAACTCCACATAAGCTGAGCCGTTAGCGTTCTTAAGAACGCCTACCTGCATCTTAATTTTTCTCAACTCATCGAAGGCCCTACCATCATGCCTTCTTCCGTCCTCCAAGATTAGTTTTGGTTTCTCTCCTTTACCTCCCACTTATCAATCCCCTCCGAACTTTCTCCGTAATAATAAATTCCTTTATTCTGTCAGTCAATCCCGTGGTGTGTGCTTCTGCCTCAATCTTTCTTATTGCCAAAACAACTATTTCCTCTAGATCCTTACTAGGGCAATTAATAACTAATCTCCCATTTCTTCCTACAATCACCTTACACCCAGTTTCTCCCTCAAGCACCGACTGCATACTACCTTTCTTACCGATAACCCTAGGTACCTTAACAGGGCTTATCTCAATGACTGCACCCTTAGTTACCTTACCCAACCCCCTACCCCTAGTTGTTAGTAGTGGGTCACGAGTTCTGTCGAACACCTGGATTTTCGCTATTATCACATCCCCAACATCAAGGTATTCGCTCAGATTCTCTCTAGCAGGATTAATGGGTCTCCCCAAGTAGTCAGTAGCGTAAAGAATTGCTGGTGATGGGGCCCTTATATCCACTTCCCAACTAGTAATACCTAAGGATCTAATGATACCTATGACTACATCCTCGGGACTGGGATAGTAAGGTCCTTGGAGAGGTACGAGCTTCAGGGCCTTAGACTCGTCATCAATTGTCGCTAAACCAACAACTAATGCGTAATAACCATCATTCTTCTTAATTACTGTATATGGTGTTAGGACTTTATACTGGCCTTCAGCAATTAGATCTCCGGGAGTGACTAATTTCCTTTCAGGCTTACTTTCCTGTTCTGGCTCAGACGCTGTCACTCTAAACCACCTTCACATTTACTTCGGCTGTCCCTTTAGTGACCCTATTGATCGAGTCGATTACTTGAGCTTGCATACCTGCTGGGATTTCAAGCTCAACCCTTAGGGAGCCGTCGTTAAGCCACTTTTCGCCCCTAACGTCGCCGAGCTTCTTTATCTCCGAGTAGGCTCTTCCAGCATACTGCGGAGGAACCCGAACAGAAATTAGGGCCCTGGCTATCTTTACTGGTAAAATCCTAGCTATTGCCTTGATTGCTTTGGCAGCCTGCTCCTCAACGCTCCTGTACAAGTCTACGGCAAATCTGGCCTCCTCTAAAGCTCTTTCAATCCTTTGTGGGGGTATAGGCAATTTTGTCCTGGGATCAACTGCTGACCTAGCTATGAAGTTAACTATAAGTTTCCGCTTGTTTTCGAGTAGCTTCCTCCTTTGTTCAGTAGTTAAGTGAAGCTCCCCATCCTTAACTATGACTTCAGCCACCTTATTTATGTCTACAGTGCCAAAGACCTTCTTCACTTCTTCTGGAGAAGCTCTATCTCCTTTCCTAGCATCCTTATATATGTAGTCACCTACCAAAACGTCTTCAATACGTACTTTCTCCCCTTCTCTATACTTGAATGCCTTGTCAGGATCAACAAGGATCTCGAACCTATGGCCTCCTCTCTCAAACCTCGCAATCACATATTCGTGACTCATTTATTTACCCCTGAGGAAGTTATGTACTTGCTTATTTCATCATGCGTCAATTTCCTAAAGACTTTATCCTCTAATGAAACGACCCCTATCTCCACTAATTCAGGTCTTAACGCACCTTCAGTAGATGCTCTCAGAGCCTTAAGAGCTAGCTCTACAGCTTCGTCTCTACTTAAATCGCTCCTATAATTCTTCTCTAGGTATTCTGTAGCTGCCTGCTCTCCCGCACCCATAGCTATGCCTAAGTACGAGAAGTAGTAGCCGTTGATTTCAGTCTTTAAGAGCTGAACTCCTTTCTTATCTGCACCCAAGAAAATTAAGGAAACCCCGAAGGGCCTGACTCCTGCATGCTGCGTATATAGTTGCTTAATATCACATACTGCCTTAACCACATACTCTATGTCTGCTGGCTCATCATAAATAAACCTGTACTGCATAGCTGTGTTTCGTGCGTAATCAACCAAGACCCTGCCATCAGCGGCAAGCCCAGCAAAAGAAGCTCCTATATGTGTATCTATTAAGTAAACCTTGACAATAGTTTCCATATCTATTAAGGGAGCTATTCTTCTTTTCTCAGCTAGCAATACGCCGAAATCCTTGGTTTTGAGGGCTATGGTTGTCCATCCTTTCTTAATGTTCTCTGCTGCATACTCAACCTGATATAATTTTCCGTCAGGCGAAAACACCGTGATTGCCCTATCATAACCCATTGCAGGTGGTCCGAAAGCCATCCTTTTATACCCTCTAACGAGTAGCTGATAAATAATATAAACCTTAAAGTATCTGCTTCCCTTTACCTGACGGTGTCTGCTTTGGTTAAGCTAATTCAGGAATACAGGAATAAAGGAGCTATTGTGATTGGCGCTGGAGGAGCCGGAGACATTGTTTCCGCACACATAACCTGCGAGATCCTTAAGGACATGTTTGATGTGGAAGACTGCCTGCCCTTAGCTGTGCTCTGGGAGAGATGGGTTGTTGACCCTTTCCCCGGGCCCATACCTAAAAACCTGATTAAGAACGCCAGATTCAGCCGATGTGTTTGGGTGAATCCGAAAACTTATGTCGTTAGATCAAACTATCGTTTCAGGCCGCAAGCAGCTTTAATATCTGAAGTTTCGGGTAAGGATATACCCGCAGTAACCTTAGACAGAGGAAGTTATGGGGTAAGGGAATGTATTCAGGAATTGAGAGCGAAGGGATATGGTGAGG
>JALWQN010000122.1 GCA_027083115.1 Desulfurococcales archaeon | reverse complement strand
AGGCGGGTCGGTAAGACAAGGTTACTGAGGGAGTTCCTTGGGAGGCATAGTGGTGCTTACTTCATGGCTTCTGAGCTAACATACCCTCAGCTCTGTAGGGAGTTCGTTAGGGTTGTTGCTGACTCCTTCGGCTTCGTTCCTAGGGGTGAGGACTTCATTGATGTTTTGGAGGAGTTAGGTAGTAGGGTTGAGGGTGCTTTAGTGGTTGTTGATGAGTTCCAGTATCTTGTTGAGGCGGACCCTACACTGCCTTCAAGGCTTCAGAGAAGTATTGATGGTGTCCTTGGCGGGAGTGACCTCAAGCTATTCCTGAGTGGTTCTGCGGTCTCGTTCTTCGAGAGGGAGTTGCTCGGTTATAGGGCACCCCTCTACGGTAGGAGGACTGCCTCCGTAAGGCTTAAGCCGATTAGGTTCATTAATTCCTTAGGCTTCCTTAAGACACTGGGTTATGAGGATGCTGTTAGGGCTTACTCAATGCTTGGTGGGACACCAGCATACCTCACGTATGCTTATGGAGCCAATGACTTGAGGGAGGTTGTTGAGAGGGTTGTTGAGCCTGGGTCCCCACTCCTTGATGAGGTTGAGGGCCTCCTGAGGCAGGAGTTAAGGGAGCCAATGCGTTACATGGCTCTCCTTAAGGCCTTAGCTGAAGGAAGGAGTAACCCCTACGAGGCAGCGACTGCTGCGGGCCTAGACCCAAGAACGATCCATAAGTACCTTCAGGTACTTCAGGAGCTAGACATTGTTGATGTTAGGAAGCCATTAGGTTTCAGGAGAGGTGCTAGGGTATTCTTCAGGGATAACTACTTCAGGTTCTGGTTCAGTAGGGTGCAGCCAGTCAGGCACCTGATTGAGGCTGGTGGCGTGGAGGAAGCGATTAACGCAGTACTAAGGCATATAGATGAATTCACTGGGCCGGCCTTCCAGGAAATAGTTACTGAATCAATACCTGAGCTCATCAAGCATAAGGCAATAACTACTGAACCGCTTCAGTCAGGTCCATGGTGGCATAAGGGTGAGGAAATAGATCTCGTTATTCGTGACCCAGGAAATAGGGCATCATTCATTGAGGTTAAGTGGGGTAGGGTCAGCCAACGGGAAGCTAAGATAGTGCTTAATAGGCTAAGGCAGAAAGCAAGGAAGACAGGCCTTCAGGAAGGAAGAAACGAGTTCATCCTGGTTGCTGGAAGTACTGACTGGTTCGATAATGTATTAACTGAATTAAGCGGCTTAGGTAAGGTAGTGAACTATAAAGCAATATATGAGGACGTAAGGAAATGACCTGGAATTACAGGTTCAAGGGGATAAGTGACTTATATTTATGTTTTAAACCTATTTTTTACTGCTACCATTACATATTTAAGGGAGTAGTTTGGGTAATTACGTAACCATATCAACTAAGGTTAGGAAGGAGCTTATTGATGAGGCTAGAAAGCTAGGTATTAACATCTCCAGTACTTTAAGGAGGGCTTTAGAGGAGGAGGTCCGTAAACGCAAACTAGAAATCCTGAAGGCAAGACTTAATGAATTATCTGAAGCCCTCGATAAGATCGACATTAATGAGGTTGTAAAAATAATTAGGGAGGGTAAAGGTTTAAGGTGACTTAATGCATGAGGTACTTGTTTGATGCCTCTTCCTTAATTGAGGCTTTAAAGCAGAAGGAGCTTAGGCTAAAGAAGCCTAAGTATGCTGTAATTCCCGTAATCCTCTCTTGAGGCGATACTGTATTTTACTGCTTCCTTATGTATTGAGCTGTTTGTGACTAGCGTGTGGTACTCTCCCTGCTCACCTAAGGGATCAACCCTAGCTGCTTTGCATTCTCCACTGAATTCCTGAATGTTTATCGTGTTGAGTTCCTTACCTAACCATGACTTAATCCTTTCTTCAGCACCAATAACTAATGCGTTAAGGCTTAAGTCCCTGAATTCCTTAATCAGTGTTTCCTCAGGGTCTAACCCCCATAATGGCTCAATTAAGTCGGTGCCAACCTCCCTACTTATTGACTCCATGTACTTAAGGTGGTCCTCAACGTAGACGTCGCCCGCAACTAGGACTTCAGCATTAACTCTCTTCAGGAAATCAATTGTTTCCTCCTTCTCGCGGCCCTTCCTTAACTTAAGGATAGCTACCGAATTAACTAATGAATTAGTTAATGTCTCAACGGACTTATGTAGGTTAATCAGGTGTGGGCTCGGCCTAGGGAACTCATAAACAAGCATTAAACCCAAATCAATATCGCCAGCCAAGTAAGCAGCATAGAATGAATCCTTACCTCCCGAAAGTAAGGCAACCCTCAAAACGTAAGCACCTCATGCCCTTAAGGAGTTATTGCTAACCTACATTAATAGTGCTTTCCTAAGTATTGGGTCACTAATGACGTACTGACTATTATCCCTATCAATAAAGCCTGCGTCTAGGAGGTTCTTAAGTAGGGTGTTGAAAGTTGTTTTAGGTATCTTCCCTGCCTTAGCTTGAGCGTAGCTATATATGTTGCTCCACGAGGCCTTACCTAATACCGCAACGGCCTTCATTATGCTTAAGTACCTTTCCTTAGCTAAGTACCTCATGCTCAGGAAGTGCTGTAGCTCCCTCATGGAGAGCCTGCCTGCCTCATTAAGGGCGTCATCCACGACCTCCTTTGATGGCTTACCCTCAGTAACTACCTTAAAACCCACGTAAGTTAACCACCCAATAACGCCATCGACAGAACTAACTATGTAGTTAATGAGTTCATCAGGTGCTTTAAGGCCGTGCTCCCTGAATCCTGACTTAAGGAACTTCACTGAGAGCTCCCGACCTAATTTCCTTAGCACTACCTTACTGTAGGGCCTCCCGTAGAGGGGTGCATCGGGGTCATCAACCCTAAGCAGCCTGTAGAGTAAGCCAACCTCCGAACCCGAAAGAACAACACCCACATTAGTTGAGTTATCGTAGACGTAGGCAAGCAAGCTATCGAACCTATATCTGGCGATCCTACGTAGTTCCTGGGCCTCATCAATAACTAGGATGACCCTACCTCCTAAGTCACCTAACCTACTGATTAGCTCAACTAAGCCAGTGTTTCTTAGTCTCCTAACATTAATTGTTAGTCCCAAAGCACTTACTCTAACGCCCTCGACACCTTCGAATACCCTATGAAGGACTGAGGATAGTCTGCCGTACCTTTTCATGAAATCATTAATTCCCTGAGCAAGTAATAGGGCTAAATCACTCACTCCAATCATGCCTGAAGGTAGGGCACGGCAGTCTAAGTAAATATACTTAATCCTATCCATGCTTAAGCCTGTGAGTATTAAGGAGGTCTTCCCGTACCTACGTAAACCGAGAACTAGGGTGAGGGGTGAGGCCTTAACGCTCTCCACAAACTCCCTAAGCTCTCCCTCCCTATCGAAGAAATCCCTTAAGCTACTCTTAGGTCTGGGATCGAATAACTCA
>JALWQN010000121.1 GCA_027083115.1 Desulfurococcales archaeon | reverse complement strand
GTGAGAGTTTGGGTCCCTCCATACAGGATTGACGTTCATGATAGAGTCGATGTGGTTGAGGATGTTTTGATAGGGTATGGCTATAATAGGCTGAAGGCAGACATAACTAATCCAACTCATGCAGGCTGGAGGCATTCCATGGAAATATTCTCTGATGTAGTTAGGAACATAATGTTGGGATTAGGGTTTACGGAAGTTGTTAACTTCATGATGGTTGACGCGGACCTGATTAGGTTCTTAACGGATGAAGAATTTATTGAGGTTGCTAATCCCAAGATGAAAACTTACTCCGCCGTAAGAAACTCCCTCATACCTTCATTATTGCTGACTGCTAAAGCCAACTACGAAAGGGGTACCTCAATAGAGGCTTTTGAAGTAGGGGATATTGTTAGGGTATCTAAGAACGAACCGATAAGTGAGAGACATCTGGGGGCTGTTCTGATGGGGGAGAACTACACCCTTACTGATGGACTGGTAACGGTTAAGACCCTCATTAATTTACTAGGTGAGAAAGCTGTTTGGGAGAGTGCAGTTAGGAAGCCCTTCATAGAAGGAAGAACAGCGTTAGTTAAGGTTAGGGGAGTCCAGATCGGTATGGTTGGGGAAGTGCACCCCAGATTTCTTTCGGAATTAGGGGTTCTTAAACCCACTATAATTGCTGAAGTAAGTCTTGAGGAACTTAAGAATGCGGTGATATCCAGTTAGGCCTTGCCAGCAATCATTTTCTTAGCTTCATTAACTATTGCTTCAGCAACCTTAACTCCAAATCCTGGAAAGGAAGCTAGAATTCTTGGGTCAGCGACAGCAACATCCTTAACTGTCCTTAAGCCCCTCAAGTATAATACTCTAGCCCTAACTCTCCCGACACCCCTAATCCTGGCTAAATCAATCAGCTCTTCCTTAATGCCGTGCTTAACTCTTAATGATAATTTACCTAAATTCAAGGTATGAGTTCTTAATCCCTTAATCCCCGCAATTCGGGAGGCAGCATACGTAAGCCACTCAGCTGTCTCAACGATATTTCTTAGGTCTCCTGCACCAATTGCGTATCTTTCAAGAATTAGGTCCTCCTGAACCTCATCAATCCAGGCATTCAGTATTCGCCCCACTTTATATGCTCTTAGCCACTCATAGTAACTAACTTCAGGTAAGGGAGGAGGAACAAGCTCATTCTCTAAGGCAATAGCGGCCTCCTCCTCTAGCTCCTTAAACCTAGTTATCCTAACCTTACTGAAGTCAGGTGTCATAGCTATAGTTACGAAATAATACAGGGGCTGTGCATCATCAATATCCTCTAATGCCTGAAGAATCATTAGTGAGGTGAGTGGATCAATATATAGTTTCGACGTTAATAGACCTAAGGAAGTGGGCCTTAAATTACGTTTTTCAACCTCAACCATTTCCATATTCTTCAATTTATTCACTATATAGTTAACTGCATCTTCCCAAACACTGATACCTAATTGCTTGAAAGCAAGGGTTCTGCCTAAGATATTCATTAACTCATTGATTGAGTTCGCGTCTCTTGATGAGATCAGAGCTAACGTATGAATTCTCATGGCTTTCTCATTCATTAAGGAGGACTTAACGCTCTCTGGCTTACCCTGAATGTATTTTAAGGCATATTCCCTGTTCGGGGCATCAGCCACAATAGCTTCCCCATAAGGGTCGAACTGAGGTCTACCTGCCCTGCCAGCCATTTGCTTGTACTCAGCTACTGAAATTGGGGCCATATACCCGTAAGAATATCTTCTCGTATAAACAAGAACCCTCCTGGCAGGTAGATTTATTCCTGCTGCCAAAGTAGGGGTAGCCACAATCACCCTTATTAGTCCTTTTCTGAATGCTTCCTCGACAACCTTACGGGAAGCATGAGATAGGCCAGCATGATGGTAAGCTATTGAGTCCCTCAATAATCTTGTTAGGTCTTCCTTCTCTATGTTGGGTGCCTCGCTACCCTTAATTTTTTCAGCTGCCTCTAAGCTTCCTGAGGTAGAATTACCTACTTCTTTAGCCAGTTTCCTAGCCAGTGTTTCGGCTCTCCTTCTAGAATGAACAAATATAAGGCTTTGGTAGCCACCCTCAAAAGTTTCCTTAGCTATATGGAGGGGAAGTTGTGACTTAACTTTTTCTTCCCTACCATCATTAAAGTAGATTTTTCTTGAGCTCCTTAAGTAATAGCCTTCAATCAAATCAACCGGTCTCCAATCACTCACAACTAGTTCGGCGTCAATCCATGAAGAAAGTTCTTGCGGGTTCCCTATAGTTGCTGATAGACCGACCAGTTGCGCGTTCATGAGCGTAGACTTAACAGCTAGTAGCTCCACAATAGGTCCTCTGTCCTGGTCTCCGACCATATGAAACTCGTCAATCACTACTACACCAACATCTCTTAGCCAAGATGGTTTTAACCTATATATGGAGTCAAGTCTCTCGTAAGTGGCTACAATGACGTCATACTGACCTAATTCCTCTCCAGGCTCATCAAAATCGCCTGTTGTTAAACCCACATTCAGGCCTAGGAACCCCCAATACTTGAATTCATCAGCCTTCTCGCTGGCTAAGGTCTTGAGAGGAGTAGCATAAATCCCTTTAAGACCACTTAGCCAAGCCTTTAGTAATGCTAACTCAGCGATTAAGGTTTTCCCACTGGCTGTCGGTGCAGAAACAATTACGTTTTTCCCCTTCAGAACCCCTTTGTTTAAGGCTTCACTTTGGGGCGGAGTAAGTCGCTCTATCCCTTTCTTCCTTAACCCCTCAATAATCTCGCTAGGGAGAGGAACAAACCCTACAGGTAATTCCTTCACTGAATTATTTTTCAGACTTAATCACCGCCCTTCAGCACCAATACCCTACTTCTCAAAACCTTAATTATATTAATGATGTTTTACTTAAGGACTTAAATAGGTGATCTCTTAAAATACTAGTGGGTGTGTGATTGGGTAAAACATTCTTAGGCATATCATACATACTTCAAGGTATCCCTTACGTTAATATATTAGGTTTCATATTAGTGCCTATTGCATGGTTAGTGGAAGGGTTTAGAGAGCATAAAGGGTTATGGATCGGTACGGGAATTTCTGGGTTGGTGTCTCTTGGCTTAATTATTGCAGGAATAGTTAATGTAGTTAGGGCACTCCATCTTTCTAAGTTAATGAGGTTTTCAGCCATGGGTTCTTTACCAGCAAATACTTTACCCGAGAACATAACGAATATAATTCATGGAGGCAACCCCGCAATGCTTAGTTCCTTATTAATTATTGTTGCAGGGCTACTGTTGGGGTTCATGTACTTTATATTGATGCTGATCTCTGTCTTTCAGGCAGGAAGCATGTACTCATCTACTACCTTGAAGGTTGGGGGAGTGATTTACGTGGTAACTGCTGTTTTAGTTGGTTTGGTTATAGGCATAGCATTAATGTCTTTCGCAACAAGTCCGCCATTTCCCCACCCGCCTCAAACC
>JALWQN010000120.1 GCA_027083115.1 Desulfurococcales archaeon | reverse complement strand
CATGACTTAGATACTGCCGTTACATTATTTATCACTGATTACCTATTACTTGGAGGACCATACCCTTACCAGCCTTGGAGCTTAGGCGGAATTGCCTTAGTTGGTCTAAAGTATGTGGCTTTACTGACTTTACTCGCAATCATTAAGGCGGCTTACGGAAGGTTCAAGATAGAGCAAGGTGTGTCCGTGATAGCTAAGTATGCCTTAATACCTTCTTTAATAGCTATTACCTTAGCTATGATTTAGACCTTAAGACACTTCCTACTTCTTTTTCTTCTGCACTTACTCCATGCCTCAAAAATTATTTTCTGAGTTAATTCAGCACCCTTTAAGGCCTCATTACTTAATCCCTCACCAAAACTTAGGTCTGAAGCAACAATACCTAACAAATAAGCCTCTCGAGCCACATCATTCATCCTTAAGTAATTAATCAGCATAGGTACAGGAATATTGTGTGTTGTAGCTATGAAGCCAGCTGATATGTTATTTATCTCAGTAAGGAAAACTAAAGCACCTAAATCCTTCGGTGGCAATGCAGCATCAATAACTAGTAGCCTCTTAATCTTTCTGTCCACAATCTCTTCTAAACAATTTTCTAGCCCGTAAGGGCACTCTATTATTTTCTCCCTTAAGCCCCTAACACCACTTAAGGCCTCACATACATTCAGACCAACGAAGTCATCTCTCCTTAACTCAGTACCTACGCAAGCAATGCCTGAGTCATCACTACATAAGAAATCAGCTAAGAAGTTAGCTAATTCCTTAGCACTAAATAATACCTTCGTAATCAATCACCTTCTAAGTTGCTTGAGAAGACCCTTCTGAATATATCGTAGTGCGAGCCGAAGACCTCATAAAATTTATGGCGGTAATTTTCTGACATACTATTTAATTTACGGATGATCTCAGAATCTAATACAGGATCGGCTAGATTTAGAGGGTAAGGCTCGTAGAAATCAAGTCCCCTAACTACCGAGTTAGCGAAATGCCATAAGGTCTTTAAGGCCTTCCTTCCCTTAACCGGTTTTGAGCTGAAGCCTTTAGAAGTGAAGGAAGAGTAAATTATGTAGACGTCTTTGACCTCAGCCCTCACGAACTTCCTCCGACTAGATAGATCAATGATGCCGTAACCATGCTTTGTATAGTAATCTGGCTCCACAGATAGATTATAGATCTTATTTACTGCTGGGTCATAAACCAAGACGTCCGTCCCGCCAAAAACCTCAGCCATCCCATCCCTAACTCTAACTAGCGTATTCTCGGTGGTTAAGGGGACATATCCCTCAGCAAGAGCTATAGCCAGTAATGTGCTTTTACCTGTATGGGGGTAACCCATAATCAGCGAAGCCTTACCTGTGTATGGGTCAAGCACTGAGACAGTATCTGTAAACATCAGGAGCCCTTTACTTACATATTTTCGCGAAAGCACCTGCAGAACAAAGAAAAATGGTGCTTCGTTCACATAATACTGCGGTGGGGGTGACGAAATAATGTACTTATCTACCTCACCCAAGCTGAAGGAATTTATAATGAAAGAATCACTAAGTAACCACCTTATTTCCGCATCAATAGCTCCTTCATTCCTGTACTCACTCACTTCATAGACAGGCAAGTACCTCCTAGGAAATAATGTTTTGAACCCCTCAAAAACTTGGGTTAACTCCTTTCCTGACCAGAACCTTAAGGAGACTCCATAAGACCTGAGCATGAATGTCTTCATTACCTTACTCCATCGAAATAACTGATAAAGGATTAAAGGTTTTCAGCATTATACAGCCTTAAGAAGAACTACCTCATCACCTTCCTTAAGAACGAAATCATCATTAGGAGCTATGAATAAATCCCCTTTTCTCCTAACCGCAAGAACCTTAATTCTTGGTGCCCTAACTAAGTCCCTATGGATATCCTCAACAAAGTCCTTAATGCTGAAGCTCTCGTGTTTCTTGCTTACACGTAACTCAATCAAGTCCGCCACCCCCCTAGCCGTAGAGACCTCATTTATGAATTCAGCAACTGCAGGCTCGAAAGTTGCTGAGGCCAGAACCCTACCCATGAGAGTAATGGGTACTACATAATTGACGCCAGCTTCCTTAAGAAGCTCACTCGATTTCCTATTGCTAGCTGACGAAATTATCTGGGCTTCAGAATTCAGCTTCCTTATCATTAAGGCCGTATGTAGGGCCTTAGAATCATCACCCAGACATAGAATTACCTTACTCACTTTAGTTATGTTGGCCCTCCTTAAAGTGTCTTCATCAGCCGGATCGCCAGAAACGAAGGTTAATTCCTTAGGCGGGTTTTTTGGCGGTTCAGGTATTAACCAACCTACCTCTTCAAGACCTATGTTTACTTTCAGTTCACTTATCACTTCTCTGCAAGTTTCTGAATCACCAATCACTAATGTCTTAACGTGCTTCAACTTTCCTAGCCCCATACTCTTACGTATGCTTCGGTTCATAAATTCCTCTGCTAGGCTGGACACCAGCATTGTGAAAACAGCTATCCCAAGAATAACGGTCTCCACAGTAACGATATAGCCTGGTGTGGTTTTCGGCACAATGTCACCATACCCCACCGTAGCCATGGTTACTAAAGCCCAGTAGAATCCCCTCCATAAAGTAACGGCCTTATCTCCGCCTAGGACGTTCTCGGCAACATAAAATAGGGCACCATTAATGAACACTGAAGAAATAAAGACTATCCCGACGTAGGTTAACTTACTTGCCCTCAACAATCTCCTTACTCGGAACTTCTTCCTTAGCAAAATCAGGATAGCTGAAGGAATCAAACCCTGAACCCCCCATAAGGTTAAAGAACGAATTAAATTCTTAACTTAACATTACCTTATCTCTATCTCCAAACCCGGTATGCTCATATGCCCTTCCAGAGCCTTAAAACCGAAGTGTGCAGCCGTAGTCATTACTAAGTAAATAGCTGCGGCAGTCAAGAAAGTCTCAATAGGCCTAAAGTATATTGAATTAATGGATGTCGTGATCCCGAAAATTTCATTAACACCAACTATGTAGGCCAGCGAAGAGTACTTTATCTGGTAAATTATTTCGTTAGATATTCCAGGCAAGGCTCTAGGTATTGCCTGAGGGAGAACAATATGAATTAGTTCCTGTAACCTAGTCATACCTAAGGATCTTGCTGCCTCAATCTGCCCTACCTCAAGCGACCTTATGGCACCCCTAACATATTCCGATTGGTAGGCACCACTACATAAAATGAATGCCGTTACGGCAGTCCAGAAAGGGCTTAACTTCACCCCCATCTCGGGCAAGCCGTAAAACAAAAGGAATAAAGTGACAACTAATGGAAAACCCCTGAACGTAACAACTAATCCAGCAGCCAATAACCTAATGAATGCGTTTCCATAAACCCTTGCACTCCCTAATAGAATCCCATACCCTATGCTAACAGGTATAGTGATTGATAAGATCTCTAAGGTCACCATAATGCCGAAAGGTAATCGGCTAAGAAAGTCAGGCCAGAATTCAGTATACATTATCAAGCACCCTGCTTACCATAAAGCCTTGCTATATTAGCGAAAAACTTCTTCGTTGCCTCATGCTTTGGGTTATACACTACCTCCCGAGGCGGGCCCTTCTCGATTATTTTTCCTCCATACATAAACATTAATTCATCAGCTACTGAAATAGCGAAACCTATTTCGTGAGTCACAACTAGGCTCGTGACTTTCTGAGTTGCTAACTCCTTCATTACCTGAAGTACTTCCCCTACCAACTCTGGATCAAGGGCTGAAGTAGGCTCATCATAAAGTATAATGACAGGGTTCATCGCTAATGCCCTAGCTATAGCTACCCTCTGCTGCTGCCCGCCAGAGAGTTGAGCAGGGTACTTATTCCATAGGTCCTCAGTTATGTGCACCCTAAGTAATGCTTCCTCAGCTCTTCTCCTTGCTTCTTCCTTGGGTAACTTAAGCACCTTTATGGGACCTATCATCACGTTCTCTATAGCAGTTAGGTGCATGAAAAGGTTGAAGTGCTGGAACACAAAGCCTATTCTAGCTCTCAACTTATTTATGTTTACTTTCGGGTCGGTTAACTCAACATTCTCTAGCCAGACCCGGCCTTTATCTGGTTTAGTAAGTAAGTTAATACATCTTAAGAGAGTGCTTTTTCCTGCACCGCTCGGTCCAGCAATTACTTTAGTTTCCCCACGCTTAAGCTCAAAGAAGATTCCTTTAAGCACCTCAAGCTTCCCGTAGCTTTTGTGAATATCCTCAACCTTAAGAACAACATCAGCCATGATTATCCCCTCACCAGTAAGCCAGGTATTTTGTATCTCTCATAAATAATGTCAAAAACCTTCACACCTCCGTAAGTCAGGAAAATATAGGTAATTCCTGCAAAAATGAATGGAAGTAGTGCCTCACCTGTTGAGATCATCACGTACCTTGTTCTATTAAGCATTTCCATCACACCAAGAACGAAGCATATGGCAGAGTCCTTCAGGATTATAGCGTACTCGTTAGACCATCCAGGTATAGCTATACGTAGGGCCTGAGGAACAATTATCGAGAGAACCGCCTGCCATTTACCCATCCCCAAAGATCTTGCAGCCATGTACTGGCCCTCAGGCACTGAAGTTATAGCTCCCCTAAATATCTGCGATTGGTAAGCCCCACTTCTCATCCCCAAAACCAGTGCGCTCGTTAATACAGCATTCAAATTAAGGCCTAAAGCAGGAAAAACACCCCAATAAAAAAGGAATAAAAGAACAAGTAAAGGTGTTCCCCTAAAGAACCACACATAGGCATCCAACGCAGCTTTCAGCTCTTTAGGACCATACACCTGACCGATCGCTATTGGGACTCCAATCAAGAAACCTATACCTAAACCGCCGCCCACAAGTAAGAAAGTCATCTTCAATCCATCAAGCATGTAAGGGATATATGCAATCACCGATGCTTGTACAGGCACGATACCACCCTACCACCTTTACAAGGTTATGTCGTTTCTGAGGAAAATATTTAGAAATAAATATTTTATTAAAAAGGTTATCCGAGATTCCATTTATGGAGTAATTGAGTCCATAAGGGACTGCTCATGAGCTCATGGAGACCGTCATTAATTTCTTTCCTCAAATAGAAGTCACCTGGTCTTGTAGCTATTCCATAAGTTTCTGGACCTCCTAAGGTTGAGAGCACCTTAACCTTGGCTGCAACGTTCGGATGAGTTCTTAAGTACGGAGTGAAGAACGCTGAATCTGTAATCACAGCAACCGCTCTCCCATCAAGCAATGCTTGAATGGCCTCAACATAGGAGTTCAGAGCTAATTTAGTGAAGTGATATCCTTTCTTTAATAGCGTGTCAGCCCACTCTTCAGAGGTGCTGCCACGCTGGCAAGCAATCGTTTGCCCAGAATTAAGTAACTGTTCTAATGTTCTATTGTCTGTCCTCATAACAACTATTTCATGAATGTATGTATAGTAAGGTATGCTAAACCATATTTTTTCCGTGGCTCTTTCTGGAGTAATAGACATTCCTGAAGCTATAATGTCTAGGTTCCCTTTCTCCAATGCCGTAACGATTGAGGCCCACTGCCATGGTTTATGAATTAATTTCCAACCGTAGTTCTTAGCCATCCAATTGGTTATGTCCACGTCAAAACCAACTGCTGTTCCGTTTGGCGCTACTTGGGTGAAGGGAGGATAGTTAGCATCAAAACCATGAACTACAGTCCATGTCTCCCCTGGTTTAGGAGGATAAGCGAACTTCCCGGGCAAAATAGCACCCTTAGGGACTGCTGCTCCGGAGGGCTTCATGAAGTAACCAGCCCCTAAACCAATCAAGAATGCTACAATAATTACGGTGGTAGCAACCCATTTATTCATTTGGTTTACACCGTAATAATTAATCTATTTGTGAGAATAAAAACTTTTCATTAATTAAAACGCTTTACTTGTCTATTGTTTTCCTTAGATCATTAATAATTTGTTTATTAATTATTTCTTAACGAGTGACAGCTTAATGCTCTACGGGCTCTCCAAACCAAGCGTATTTAGGGCCTTAAGGTAAGTCATATAAACCTCTTTGCCTGCTTCCTTTATTCGTTCAATCTCCTCTGGCTTAAGCCAGTGAAGAAGTTTATCCCTTATTTCGCTACCTAATATTGTTGGGGCGCTAACAAATACTTCTTCAGGAATTCCATCAAGTCTAGTTGGTGTTGAGATGCTCAGAACCTTGTTTAGGTCTAGGGCCACAGCTTCAGCAATCTCTGTGAAGGCTGCTGCAGGGCCGAATCTTGTTGCTCCCAAATGATCAATGATTTCCTCAGGGATTTCCTTCATGTAGTCCTCAATAAGTTCCTTATTTAAGGACTTACCAGATTCGTTCAAGAATTCCTGGAGTGACCTACCATAGACCCTTACCGTCGACCACAGTATTGCAGCTTTCTCCCCGTGCTCGCCACCCACATAGCCTGAAACGTATTTCCTGGGCACACCTAGCGCTTCAGAAAGCCTTGCCCTAAATCTTAGAGTCTCTAAGTGGTTTCCAGTACTTAACACAAAACTTTCTTTACTGATCTTCTTAAAGAGCATGGCCATAGCGTCAACAGGGTTAGTTACGATAATATATTTTGCGCCATGATTCTTTCTAGGAAGCACTTCGGCAAGATCCTTAATTATTGACGAATTCTTTACTAGCAACTCTCTCCTACTTACCCTTATGTTCTGAGGCCTAGGAAAACCTGCAGAAATAAACACTATGTCGGCACCACTTAGGCCCTCATCCTTATCGAACCAATTAATTTGAGTATTTATCCTCATGCCCGAGGCAGCGTGCTTAAGTTCCTCAGCTAAGGCCCTAGCTAGGCCAGGCTTGATGTCAACTAAACTCAGTTCCTCAGGTAAGCCGGTTGATAAAATTCTGAAGGCAATTGACCTACCCACATTACCAACTCCCACAACAGCTAAATGCATTTTAATGACCTAATACTTATTGTGAGGTAAGGAGTTAATAACCAATAATTTCGTTACTGCCCCCATCTTCTAAATAACATGTAGACAGGCGCTGCAGTAATGAGGGCTACATAAGCCACTATTAAGGACAGAGAATCTACAGAAATTCTGGGTGACGGAATACCTAACCATAGCGATAGCTTTATCGGCAGGCCAACTAGGGAATGAGGTAAAGTAATTATGGGTGGGAAATTATTTACTGAACCTACGGCTAATGAGGCCCCCAACACATAACCTGCCAAAGCACCAGAAACTCCAGAAATTATGATAGGCAACACATAAACAACGATTAAAGAATGCATTAATCTCTTCAGACTGAGTTGCCTTAACCTATAAAGCTTAATAAGCGGCCTTAATTCCTTAATAGTTAAGTACTCAATAATTAGGGCAATGCCCGCCGTAAGAAATAACGTAATTATTGAAGCTAAGTATTCCGTAAAGTAAGCATTGAGGGCGGAATCAAGCATCATGTAAGACGGGTCCTTTCGAACCTCATCCAGGCTTATGGTCTTGAAACCTTCTTTACGCAACTTACTCATTAATGATACATTCTTAGTGAAGGCATAAAGTTTTACGTCCAGCTTATTAACAATGCTTTCCTTAACAGCATAACCAAATGCATTAATCCATTCCTTATTTCCTGCCGTATCCAAACTAAGAACTATCAAGTAAGGAGAGCTCATCAGATAAGGAAGTGCTGGAAAACCCCTTAAGTAAGTAATTGCCTTGACTTTAACGCCTGGAGCGTCAAGAACTGACGAAATGATATAGTGATTACCTTCATGAGGTAATCCCATAGAGTAGGGAGTAAGGATTACTAACGCATTACTCTCTCTTAAGCCCTCCATTAATTCGTGCGTACCCTCATAACCTAAGACCCACTCATTCATGAAGTAAGTTTCTTTCAGGAAGCTTGACGAATTAATGAATAGGATGTCCGCTGGCTCTAAATATGTTGATGAATTAATTAACCAAGAAATATAGCCCTCAACCTCACCAACTAATGTTAAGTCATCATTTCCTAACTCATCATGTAAATTTCTGATTAAGGAAGGTAAATCACTTAAGTTAGATATGAGAACCTCCTTATAACCTAGCACATAGCTCCCTAAACTCCCTTGAATTGATGAGTTAAGGAGGGAGGAATTATAAGCAGTCAAGACAGAAGATGAAGCAAGCAAAGCAATGAATAGGGCACTAACTATCATTAAGGGATCTACTTTATTACGTAGACTAAGACTTAAGGACTTACTTACGTACTTACTTAAGTCTCCAGAAACCTTCACTAGTATGTGAGCCAATTCCTCATAGTTTACCGAGAGTAGCGCCCCTAAACCATACCCAAGAAAAATTGGTGAGAAAGGGGCAAGGTAATTATTAATTAAGTTAATGATGCTTGCTAAAGCGATGGAGGGGGGTGGGCCTTGAAGAGATAGAATTGATGGATTAATTATACCATAGAGCGTGAAGTAAAGACCTAAAAAAAGCGATAACCAACTGAATAATCCGAACTTAACCTTAATCCATGGCTTTCCAGAAGTAGTTAAGGAAGTGAGGTAGGACTTAGCTCTAAAAGAAGTGCTTAATCCCCAATGAACTAATGAGAGAAGTAATCCTGTAGCTAAAGCCGGAATAAGAAGGAGCGGACTCGTCAACTCATCAATAATTTCAGATTCAGGAATTAAGCGAGAAATAAGCAGCAAAGCAACAACCACTAAGGAAATAAGTAAGAAATTCTTCAGCACTTCCTTAAGTAATGATCTCCTGAGTTTACCGTAAGACATGCCCCTTAACTTCATTAACCTAATGAGCGATTCATCCAGAAGCAATGAAGGCGGAGATATTAAGGGCAGAACAAACAACAAACCAACTACTGCCGGTAATGAAGCGAAAAGCGTTTGCCTGAGCAAGCCATTCCTTATTTCTTGAACTTCCTTCAGCTTGTTCCATTGAGGACTTATTTTAGCGACATGATACCCTAAGTTATCCCTCATCTTAAGGGTCAGGCGACTTAATTCATTAACCAAGTAACTAAGGGGTGAGGGTTTCAAGAATGCTTTACCTGAAAACTTAATGAGGGATTGTCTCCAAGACGAAACATAAGTAATATTAAACCCACATATTGAGCCAGTCTTGCTTAATGTTTTTAGGGCCTTCAGTAATGCTTTACTTCCACCGATTAAGTCAACCACTAAATAGTACTTGGTGTAAGGTATTTTCATGCTAACATTGGAACCGGGAGTAGGGTAGCTTCTGAAATTCTCGTTCACATCCCTCATAAATTGAGTGACCTCGTAAGAACCTCGTAAAAAAGGTAAACCCGTTACTTGCTGAAGTAGGTAAGCGTTTTCAGGGGTTAACTCGCCGTAAGGACCCCAGAAAGAATACCCGGTAGGAATAGGAATACCGACCTCAACGACAATTGAGAGTTGAGCTAGTGCCTTACTAAGCGATACGCATGAAGGCTGGCCTATCATTGATCCATTAGCGGGTACAGGCCTGATTACCTGAAAAACTACAGAATCACTGATGAGAGAGGTAAAGTTAAGAATTCTTAATCTCTCATGACTCATACCCTTCCTTAAATTACTGACTGAAGAGTTAACGTTAGGCATAAGCAGGAATGTCGGAACTGCCTTACCTAATCCAGCATCCCAGCTAATACTGTTAGCTAAGGATTCAGCCATCACTTTCTCTGAAGGGATATTGATGAGTGCGGTCGAATAAATAAGTAAGAAAGCATAAAGAGTTATGGCTATTACTAAAACCGTGAAGTTCAGCCTAACTTTCCCCATCATACCACTTATCACTTGATACTCGGGATTAAAACCTTAGGAACGCTTTATTCCCTTAACTTATTTATTTAAGGCTTAAAACAAGCCCCTAGGATAATGAGCGGCTGGAAGTGACTGACCTTAACGGTATTTTAATACCTTGGTTACTTATCCCTAACACCATGTTAGCGCAGTACATAATTAAGATCTTTATCGCGTTAGCAGATGACCTTTTGTTTATTTAGGTGTTTACTTACTGAAGGGTGGTAGCCATGATAGGGGTTTTTGAGGTTAAAGATAGACTTGGTGAGAGATTAGTTCTTATATTGAAGGGTTACCCGTGTTCTTGGGGTAAATGCATATTTTGCCCTTTCGCTATTGAGCAAAGCACTAATATCAAGGAAATAATTGAAGTTAACAGAAGTATTGTTAAGAAAGCATTGAAGCTCATTGAGAGTAAAGGATATATGAGGGTCGCAGTCTTTAACGGGAGTTCCTTCCATGAATTACCTTATGACTCCATAGAGAAGCTTGCCCCAATAGCTGAGGGTAGAGTTTTCGAAGTTGAGGAGAGACCTGAGTATGTAACTAAGGACTCAGTGAAATTCATCTACAGTTCTTACTTACCAACAAAACTCATAATTAGGGTTGGGTTCGAAGTGTTTGATGAATCTTTAAGGAATGATTACTTAAGGAAAGGAATACCTGACTCTGAGGTTTTGAGACTATCAAATTTAAGGAATGCCTTAAGGGAGGAAGGGATGCATGCAGAGATATGGTCATATGTTCTTTTCGGTATTAAGGGTGTGCCTGAGAAGGCTGTCGTCGAGAGCGTAAGAAAATTTAAGGAATTGTTAGACGGCGTTATAGCCGTTAGGTACCATAAGTACCTACCGAGCCATCCTGAAGAGAGACCTGTGAGTGAGAAACTGAGAAAAGTTCTTGAAGCAAATGCCGATTTAATGGATTGGGGTGGTGAGGAATGGACGATTGTTGGAAAATAGCTCAGGAATGCGTGAAGAAAGGAGTGAAGGACATTATTTGGGATGGGAAGGAGTTGGACTGGATTAAGCCTGAAAGGTGCAGAGAGTTTTTTAGGGGTGTGGGTCTAAAATATTTGATTGGCGAGCCCTTCCTTAAGGGCTTTAGGAAGCTTTTAGCCGAATATACCCCAGACAGGGACTATGAATTATGCCTTATAGTACCCTGTAGTTATGGAAAACCATATCATCAGTCTTACATTCATTACTTAATTAGGTCAGCAATCAAGGAGTACTTAATGGTAGGCTTAATACACGAAGTGATAGTGACTAATGCTGGTGTAGTTCCAAGAGAGATCGATGAGATGTGGCCCTACATAGCCTACGATTGGAATCCTGCCTACGAAACTAGGGAAATTAAGGAATGTTACATTAAGATTCTTTCCTGCAGATTACTGGAATACTTTAAGAGGAACCTTAAGCATTACCATAAATTAGCTGCTTTCCTGAGATGGAATAGTGACTCATGGAAAGCTGTGGAACTAGCTTCTAAGGATTTAGGTATCGAGATTCCTAATTTAGCCCCTAACTCAGTGCCTAAAGTAGAGGTTCGTAAAGTTAGTCTGGAAGGATTATATAAAGATGAAGACCTAGTACTAGTAACGCCAACTTCTCTCCAAGCACTGAAGTCTGGAGTAAAGAAAGTTTTAGTTACTAAAACCTAATGGCTCATAAGTGCCTTAATCTCGGATTAAATATCTCTTCTAAGGAATATCCCACTAAAACAAACGCGAAGATCAGTAACATTATGAAGACCCCGGGAGGAACAAAATACCACCACATACCTGAAGAAAGAGCACCTGAAGTAAATGCGTAATGAAGTATCATTCCCCAGCTTATGTCATTAACATCACCAACACCTAAGAAAACCATTGCCGCATAAGAAAATATTGCCGTTGACACAGCTAATGTCATATTAGCCCAAACAACAGGCATTACATTCGGGAGTATGTGCTTAATAAGTATCGTTAGGTCCCCCGCCCCTATAGCTTTTGCCGACTCGACAAATGGCCTTTCCTTAATTGAGAGAACCATCGACCTAACAACCCTAGCTGTGGGGGACCAACTCAATAAACCTATGATGAGTATTGCATTAATCATGCTTGGGCCAAGTATCGCACCAACAATAATCATTAATACCAAGGGAGGTATAACTAAAAAGAAGTCCGTTGTCCTCATCAATATCTCATCAAGTAATCCGCCATAGTAACCACTTGTTAAGCCTATAGTCGTACCAACGAATACCGCCACTAAAGCAGCAAGGAAACCAACAATGAGCGAAACCCTTGTTCCATAGATATTTAGCGCGTACAGGTCCTGGCCAACCTCATTAGTTCCGAACCAGTAATCCTTGCTTGGAGGCAATAATACTTTAGCGGGGTTCGTTTCATAAGGATTATGAAAAGTAATGTAAGGTGCTAAAATAGCTATAAGAACAAAAATAATGATTATTATTAGGCCCGCCATACCTAATTTACTTTGTTTGTATATCTCCCAGAACTCTCTGAACGACTGAAGCTTTGTTCTGACTTTCATGGCTAATGCCTCACCCTAGGATCTAAGTAGCCATAGAGTAGGTCTGCGATAAAATTAGCTATGACAACCGAGATTGTTATTATAACGAAAGCCCCCTGAAGCGTAGGGTAATCTCTGTGGATTATTGCTTCATAAATTAACCTCCCGATGCCTGGCCAAGCAAAAACCGTTTCCGTAAGAACTGATCCAGCAACAATAAGTCCTAAATTTATTGCTATTATGCTTAACGTAGGGAGCATCGCATTCCTTAAGGCATTCCTGCTCAGGAGCCTGAAGGTAGGTATTCCTTGAGCTATGGCCGACCTAATGTAGTCCTCAGTCAGGACATCCACCATAGCGTTCCTTAAGATTATGGTGAATTCACCATAAGTAACTAAAGTTAATGTGAGGAAAGGTAGAATGAAATGTTTAAAGAAATCTTCTAGGTATGCCCAAACACTTGTATAGGTTACCCCA
Organism: Desulfurococcales archaeon; assembly: GCA_027083115.1. Classification (GTDB taxonomy): domain Archaea; phylum Thermoproteota; class Thermoprotei_A; order Sulfolobales; family NBVN01; genus S013-73. Next base: position 544 of record JALWQN010000120.1, on the reverse strand, counting down.
TAAGTTAACATACCAGAAACAGGTAATCTTAAGTAAAATAATGAAAAAAGAATCAGTAGGCCGCCAACCCAAAAAGTAGGTAATGAGTATAGACCCATGGCTACAGTAAGTATAGATACATCAATCTTAGTGCTTCTTTTCCATGCAGCATACATCCCTGTAAGTATGCCGAAAATAATAGCCACTATAGACACGGGTATTAAAAGAATAAGTGAGTTAAGAAGCCTGGGTATTAGTATATCTATTACTGGTACCCTATAATAGAAAGATATACCATAATTCCCCAAAAAGAAATTATATAAATAAATAAAGAATTGTTGCAGCAGGGGCTTATCAAGCCCGAACTGAACTTCTAGAGCATGAATTTGTTGGGGGGTTAAGGTAGGTGACCTAAACAATAATTGGATAGGATTGCCTGGAAGGATACGGAAAAGAAAGAAATTAAATGCAGCTATAGCAAAAATAGCGATTAGGCTCCCAATGAGCCTTCGAGTTACGAATATTGCGTATTTCGATACCACACTAACCCCTCACACTACCTCCT
>JALWQN010000119.1:6092-13412 GCA_027083115.1 Desulfurococcales archaeon | reverse complement strand
GCGTTGGTTTAGCCAGGTATGGCATTAAGGGCGTTGATTGGGGAATATTTGCCAGGATTCTGATGATGTGGTTACTTACTGTTCCTGCTGCCGCAGGCCTCTCCCTAGCTTTAAGAGAGGTTATATGTCTATTAATAGGTGTATGAGGTGATTGGTGTTGGGTGCCCCAACCTGGGCATGGATAGGTAGAGTCGTTGAGAAAGAAGCGTTAACTTTGGCCCTAACCCACATAAAGAAAGTTAGTGAGGTGTCGGTAGCCACCCTAGAGCTCATGAAGATATTCAAAACCAATAATAAAAAAGCCGTGAAGGAAGCTTTTAAGAAAGTTAATTCCTTTGAGGAGTCTGCAGACGATATTAAGAGAAACATAATTAAGGAATTAAGTAAGGGTTACATTCACCCAATAAGCAGGGAGGAACTGATAAGGTTAATTTTAGTGGGTGATGATATAGCAGCGTACCTTAAGGCAGCAGCAAGAAAAGCATGCATGAGTGAGCCCTCCGAAATACCTGAAGAAATAAAGAATTACGCACTAAGAATGGCTGAAGAAATACATGAGGCAACAACTAGGTTAGTTGAGGCGATCTCGTTAGTAAAGAAGAAGCCTGAGAAAGCCCTCGAATTAGCTGATGAAGTTGAGAAAATCGAGGAAAAAATTGATGATATAAGAGATGAGGCTCTAAGGTCTGTATTCAATATCTGCGACAATTCCAAACCCTCAACCTGCTTGATAAGCAAAGAAATAATTGATTCACTAGAAAACTCCTCTGACAGATGTGAAGATACGGGAGACGTTATAAGGAGTATAGCAGTAATGAACGCCTGAAAGTGAATCTCTATGGGTAAATCTTTTCGGCTATTGAGGGACCTAGGTTCTATAAGGCTCCTTAAAGCAGTTACTGGGCCATTAAGAACTAATGCTTACCTAATCCTTGGTGTAGAGACTTCTGAGGCTGTTTTAGTGGATTCACCGCCGGGTGTTTGGGAAGCCCTTCAACCCATATTAGATAAGGGAGTCACGCTGAAATGGATCTTACTCACTCACGGCCACTTTGACCATGCGGCAGAAGCTAGTTTGGTGAGGTCAAAAACAGGGGCTGAAGTATTTATGCATCCAGCAGACAAAATCCTGTTTAGGGTGTCTGAGTCTGTAGCTAGTGACTTCGGCATAAGTTGGGTTGATCCTGAAGTCACTAATTATGTTTCTGGCGATGAAAACCTTAATTTAATTAGCAGCTTAAGAATCAACGCACTACATACGCCAGGACACACTCCAGGGTCGTTGACTTACTACTTAGCTGACTTTCTTATTGCCTTCACAGGAGATACCTTATTTAAAGGAACTATTGGAGCCACTCACTTCCCAGGAGGTTCCTATAAAGACATGGCTAGTTCCCTTCGGAAAATATTTGATAATCTTCCTTTAGAGACGGTCATATATCCTGGTCACGGAGACGAATCAATACTAAGAGACGAGTTAATCAGAAATAGGTACATAAAAGAAGCTCTTTTAGGTGAAAAAGAATAATATGTGTTTTAGGTTTTCCCTGACTCCATAAACTTAGTTACTAAGTAATGAATTATACCTCCCCTAAGCCTTATGTAATCTATCACATATATGTCTTCTGACTTCAGGTATGTAAGACCTATTAACGGCCAGTCCGATAAGGGCTTTTCTGAGGTAGAGGTCTTCAAATCCCTTAACTCGGTCTGAGGAACTTCCCTCGGGTACTTGATGAAGGTGCTGAATATTATGGCCCAGACGTGCTCTCCGGGCTCAAGCTTTTGAGGGTTATGTATTTTCCCAGCCCTAGCTAACTTACGGTACTCCCGTGAATACACCTTCCTAACCTCGTCAGCTATCACTTCACCAGCAATTACTGGACCTAAATTTTCTTTCCTGCAAGCCACCAGAATAACAGAGCCTTTGCCTAATGCCCTTATTCTTCTCTTCCTGCTTTTGGGAAAGTCAAGAATCCTAATATTGCCCTCAGAAGCGACATTGACCCAATCACAACTGGTTAGAACTATAGCGTTATCTGGCATTTCAACCATTCACTTATTCTCTTATAAGATAAGCATATAAATTTTGTATATCCTTCCTTAACTTTAATGTCAGGGATTCATTCCTGAAAAAGTCCATAACTAGTTTATTGGACTTTATCAAGAGTTTTAAGGAAAGTAACACCGAGTTTAGCGAGCAAATAAGGTGAATTATTTGTTGGTACGAGAACTTCATGCTTGACTAATGAGTTATTGCTTTATCTATTCATGAATTTTCCACTCCCATCACTGCTAGGCTAGAAGCATATATGAGGAAATTTTTCTTACCTCACTAGAACGAGTTTCTTCTTACTCATTATATCATTCTCTCTAATTTCCCCTAGAGATCCAAACCAATAATAATGTTTTGCCACAATATTTGCTTTCTTATTTGCTTTCTGCGAAAATATAAAAACCTAATGAATTTTATCAAACGTTAAAGTAACTAAGGATAATGAATGATAAAATATTTGCTTGCTAAGTTATATAATGGTGATAGTTGTAATGAGTGTTATGTACGTACTAATTACTGGGGGTGATAGAGGAATAGGCAGGGCTACAGCAATCAGGTTTGGGAGGAAGGGATACAATATTTGCTTCACATATTACTCTAGAGTTAAGGAGGCTGAGGAATTAGCTGGGCTTTTAGAGAGTATGGGTGTTAAGGCATTTTTTACACGAATGGATGTTGGGTCTCCTGAAAGTGTTTCTGAAGGCCTTAAGTTCTTTAGTTCAAGGATACCTTACCTTAATGTTTTGGTTAATAATGCAGGAATAATATCGGTCAATAGATTTGACGACATAACTATTGATGAGTGGAACTCCATTATTAGGGTTAATCTTACAGGCGTTTATTTAGTGACTAAAGCATTTTTACCGCTACTGAGGAAAGCTGGTAGGGCTTCAATAGTTAATGTTGCTTCATTAGCTGGTCAGACAGGTAATGCTGTGGCTTCCGTTGCTTACTGTGCGTCTAAGGCAGGAGTAATTGGTTTTACTAGAAGGTTAGCTGTTGAGTTAGGTCCTAAAGGAATAAGGGTTAATGCTGTGGCGCCCTCATTTGTGGAGACGGACATGGTTAGGGAGTTCATCAATACTGAAGAAAAAAGAGAAAGAGTTAAATCATTACATTCCCTTCACGACATAGCTAGGCCTGAAGACATAGCTAACGCCATATACTTCCTCGCTAATGAGGACTCAAGGTTCATTACTGGTGAAGTGCTTTCGGTTAACGGTGGTAGGCTAACCTGCTAAAATCACATTACTCTATCTCTTTTTCCACCACAGCTGCAGTGCCGTAAGCAAATACTTCAGCAGCTCCTTGAGCCACGGACGAAGTACCGAACCTAACGCCAAGAATTGCGTTAGCACCTAATTCCTTAGCCTTCTTAAGCATTCTTCTGAGGGCTTCATCTCTTGATTGCGCAAGTAACTCAGTGTATTCCTTTATTTCTCCACCAGTGATGTTCCTGAATGAAGCAAGTATGTCCTTACCAATGTGCCTAGCTCTCACCACGCTACCGCTAACAACACCCAAGACCTTCTTGACTTTATAACCAGGTATTGATTCCGTAGTAACAACAAGAATTTCATCACTCAATTAGTTTCTCACCGTAATTAATTATTGGGGCAGAGGTTATTATTTTATTTCATTGAAGTAATATATTTAGGGAATTATGTTTGGGTCAATGAATAAAAACCGCTTACTTAAGCGGTTTACGCTCTCCATTTGGGAGGACTAGAAAATGGCCATCCTCTCTCCTCTCAACCTTCCTTATGGGTGCCTCCGACTTAACCTTATTTATGGCTTCCTCAGCAGCTCTGAAGGCTGTAGAGCGATCGCAGGCTGAAACTATTATGTAGGAAACTGTATCACCCGGTTTGAGAGCACCTTCCTTATGAGCGATTATTACGTCATGAAGCCCGTACTTCGTGGCTATCTCAGTAGCTATCCTAGTTAATTCCTCATCAGCATTTTCTCCTGGTTCGTACAGGACATGAGTAACTTTTTTACCATCGACAACTGCTTTAACGAAGCCAACGTAACTAACGATCGCTCCACAGCCTTCCTTATAGGAAGGCTTTATCAGTAGCTTCACCAAATCATCCACGCTTAAGTCTCCTTCGGAGATGAAACCTTTAATCAATTTCGGCACCTCTACCTACATAATTAAAACAGGTGTATATACTTAACTACGTCAATTATCGAATTAGCAAAGTTAAGTTTAAAAGCATAACTCGTCAAATTTAGTAGTGTATAAAATGGACTGGGAGATCACTAAATCGCCTTCTTACTCTATACTGAAAGTCAAGTTGAATCCTGGTGAGGAGGTCAGCTCGGAACCCGGAGCCATGGTTCTTATGAAGGGTTCAGTATCAATAAAGACACATACTGGTGGGGTAGCTTCAGCATTGAAAAGAGCTATAGCTGGTGGGGAGTCTCTATTCATTAATACGTATAGGGCTCAAGGCCCCTCAGAAGTATGGTTAGCTCCCTCAATTCCTGGCGACATAAGCTACTTAGAGCTCGAAAACAGTAGCTACATCGTTCAAGACTTCGGTTACTTAGCCCATCAGGGTGACGTAAGGTTAACGACTGCGTGGAAGGGATTCAGAGGCATGTTTGCTGGAGGAGGAGGACTGGTGTGGTTAAAGCTTGAAGGACAGGGTGGTGTATGGGTTAATGCTTTCGGAGGAATAGAAAAATATAGGTTAGGACCGGGTGATAGGGTTATTATCGATAACTTCCATATAGTAGCTCTCGAGTCGGGAATGAGTTGGCACGTAAGGAAATTTGGAGGGATGAAGTCCTTCCTACTTGGTGGAGAAGGCATTGTTGTAGATATCTCTGGACCTGGAGAGATTTTCGTGCAGACTAGATCTATGTCGGCATTCACTGCTGCAATAAGGAGGTTAATTAAGTAATCTCGCTTATTTTTAGATTTCCAGACCTTCATAGCATTTAGGGATTTTTATGAGAGCCTTATTTCTTCCATCGCATGTGGGCTTAGGTCATGTTACTAGGGATGAATCTATAGCGAGATTTCTCAGGAAAATTATACCTAAATTAAAGATCGAGTGGTGTAGTGCTGAACCTGCATTAACTCATTTAAGGATGTGGGGGGAGAGAGTTCTTTCATGCTCTAATGGCTTAAGCAGCTTCTCCAATGCGATTGAAGGAGTTTTCAACGAGCATGGCTACAATATTAGGATGCTAAGAAATTACTTGAGTTGGTTAAAAAGAAATTACGTGATCGTTAAGGAATTACTGGATTTGGAGGCATATGATTTGGTGTTTGCTGATGAGTTCTGGGAGCTTATGCTTTCCGCACCTCAGGAGTTAAAGGAGGGTATTGTTTTTGGGAGCGACTTAGTGCAAATGCCTTATGGGGGTGGAATAAAGGGTCATTTGCTTAGCTTAATTCTCAATAAGTACTTCAAGAATAGCTTCCCTAAATTCAAACATAAAATATTCATGAATACAATTTATGAAGCACCTAGAGGGAGGTGGTACTATGTATTTGGGGATTACGTTAGAAACTGGATCAAGAGGAACATGTTTATTGCTGGCTTATGCACGAGCTATTTAACTGAGGAGTTGCCATCAGTTAAGGAAGCAAGGGAAGCATTAGGTATTGGGGAGGAGGAGTACTTGATCGTTTCATCTGTTGGGGGTACGTCAGCCAAAGGGGAATTTATGCTCCGTAAGGTGTTTGAGGCCGTGAAAAATATTAGGGAAAACAGCAAACTTGACATTAAGCTCGCGATTATATCGGGCCCAAGGATGGACTTACGATTTATAAAAGAAACTCCTGAATGGCTAATTCTTCATAAGGCATTAAAGAGTTTAACTACCTATTATATGGCTGGCGACTTATTTATTGTTAGACCCGGCAGAACAACTGTGGCAGATCTGGAGTGCCTCCCCCAGAGAACTTTTGGTGCTGTCCTTATACCAATAAAAAATCATATGGAGCACGAACATATTTCTAAGGAGGCCTCAAAAAGGTTCCCCAAACTTTTTGAGGTTGTTGAAGAGAACGTTGGGGTTAAGGAGCTAACCAAGATCATTAAAGGCAAAGTGATGAGGCCGGCTGTACCCTTAAAGAAAATGCCTAGCGATTGCGAAGGCTACAAGAGAGCCGCAGAATATCTTAAGAACCTAGTAAGCTAATTTCTTCACCCCTAAATTTCTTAATGAATTCAGCAATTTTGATAGCTTCAAGCGTTTCTCTTATGTCGTGCGTCCTCACAATGTGGGCCCCGTTATATACTGCTATAGCTGTTGCTGCTAACGAAGCTAAAAGTCTCTCTTCTGGTTTTTTCTTGCCTATTATGACTCCTAGAAAAGATTTTCTTGAGATACCTACAAGAATAGGTCTTCCTAAAGTCCTCAATTCCCAAAGCCTACTTATTACTGTTGAATCCCAAACATACCAAGGCGGATTTTTAGGTCTTATGAAGCCTATTGCTGGATCGATAACTATTTTTTCAGTAGGTATTCTAGAAGAATTAGCTAGCTCAAGGCTCTCTTTGAGGGCTGCAGTAATTGCCTTCACGGGATCACATCCCTCAACACTTCCTGTGGGGTGGGCAGCAACAATAACTGGTACCTCATACTCCTTGATTACATAAGGCATTCTCGGATCGCTCTTTAGACCTGAAACGTCATTAACTATGTTAGCTCCAGCCTTGATTGCCTCTTCAGCCACCTTAGAGCTAGTAGTATCGACTGATACAAGGGCCTTAATTCCGGCCTCACGCAATGACTTAATTGCCCAAACAACCCTCCTAATTTCCTCTCTTAAAGGGATTTCAGTGTTTAGGTAGGGGGCTGTTGACTTCCCTCCAATATCGATTATTGAGGCTCCCTCCCTAAGTTGCTTTATGGCTTCATCAATTAATTCATCCTTTCCTATCTTAACTGATCGCTTATAGAAGGATTCAGGAGATACATTAATAACACCCATTAATCTTACAGGGTACTTATCTCCCACCTTAAGTTCATTAAGCACACCTACAATTTCCTGTCCCATAGCTTCTGACCAAACACAAATATTGGTTGATCTAAATAATTATTGATTTAGAGGTTATCCTCAATTTTGCATCTTGTGGCTATTGCCTGTAGGTAATCCTTAATAGAGTTCGTTGCGTACTCGTTTGCTCCTCTCTCAGTGCCCCTATGTTTACCTCTATAAAACCTAAGGTGATGGTAGAATTCATGCATTATTACGAAAGGATCGTAGAATTCCTTGAATGATCTAATGCAGATCAATT
>JALWQN010000119.1:0-6082 GCA_027083115.1 Desulfurococcales archaeon | reverse complement strand
CCTAAGGCTTTAGCATGACCCTTAGGTAAACCAACTCTTATCTTAGGTACCTCAACCCCATAAAACCTGCTCAGCAATTCTAAAGCCTCTTCGCTCTTACCTTCGATTATCAGCATCACTGCTTTTGACCTTACTTTTTCTTCATTATTCACCTTAACCACTAAGAAACTCTCAAAGACGCTAGTTATTAAGGATAGCTACTTAAGGAAGATCTCTTCTGTAATCAAAACTAATTACCCCTCATTGAGGTGTCTAATGCTTTACCAACTATATTTATTTACCTTATTAAGAGGTAATTAGCGGGTGTTTTGACTGGCCATTAAGGTAATGAGTGCTGAAGAAGCCGTTGGTAAGGTGCTTGCCTATGACGTTACTTATGTAACACAGGAATTCATGAGTACCCCCTTAAAGAAGGGGGACATAATTAAGGGTGAGGATGTGGAGCTCCTTAAGCGAGCTGGTCATTACTACGTGTTCGTTTACGAGGGCTCTGAGGAGGATTCAGGAAGAATTTACGAGGATGAGGCAGTACTTAAGTTAGCTGAGCTTGTGGCTGGAGAAGGGACGGCAGTCCATGCTAGAAGAGGAGGAAAAGCTCTCATCAGGTCCGCTGTGAACGGTGTTCTTTTAGTTGATGAGGAAAGCCTGACCTTAATTAATAAGGGGGGAGACTTTGCTTTAGTCACTAGGAAGCCGGGAATAGGTGTATCTGTTGGTGAGGCAGTAGCTATAGTTGACTTAATCCCGTTCTTTGTGGGGGCTGGAGCTATAGACTCAATCAGGAAGGAACTTAAGGGCGGGAAAGTAATTAACGTTAAGGCTTTCAGACACCTGAGGTTCGGGATTATAGTTACAGGTACAGAGGTATATGAAGGCAAGGTGAGGGACTTAGCATCACCTATAGTTAGAGAAAAAGTCATCAAGTATGGAGGTAGCGTAATTAAGCAGAGGGTGCTTCCAGACAACAAGGAGTTAATTAGGGAAGAACTTCTTAAGATGCTTAACGCCCTTGATGGCGTCATACTAACTGGAGGAATGAGTGTTGATCCGACTGATGTAACGCATGAAGCCATTAGTGAAGTTGCTGATGAGGTTATTGCTTACGGTATTCCTGTAAAACCAACCACTATGTCGATGATGGCTTACTGGAGAGGTAAACCCGTGATTGGCGTTTCCTCAGGCATTATATTCTTCAAGGAATGGAATATTCTCGATATTTTACTACCTAAAGTTATGGCTGGCATTAAGTGGAGTAAGAAAGAAATTATTAAACTTGCTTTAGGAGGACTACATGACGTTTACTTAAGGAGGTTGGAGATTTGAATCTAGTGTCGGCTCCCTTAGGTACTATCGCTAGGGACAACTTCGGCAGGCCCGTTGATTCCCTAAGAGTTAGTGTCACCTTAAGATGTAATCACTCATGTGTTTTCTGTCATATGGAGGGAATAAAGGGTGGATCTAAACTTAAGGAGTTATCTCCTGGGGACTACGGGTTCTTGTCTTCATCACTCCGTAAATTAGGGGTTAGGAACTATAAACTAACTGGTGGTGAGCCATTAATTAGGAGAGATATTGTAGACATTATTAGTGAGATAAGACCTAAAGCTTACGAAGTAAGTATAGTTACGAACGGTTCTTTACTGAAGCATTACGCTAAAGGGCTAGCTGAGGCAGGCCTAGACAGAATGAACGTGAGTCTGCATTCCCTTAGGGAGGAAGTGTTTAATAAAATTACTGGCGGAAGGCTTAAGCCGGTTCTTGAAGGAATTGATGAGGCGCTCAATTACGGCCACATAATAAAACTGGATTACGTTTTCCTGAGATGGAATTCTCAGGAGTTTAGGAGCTTGATAGATTATGCTACCCAGAAAGGCTTAGACATCAATATCATCGAGTTAATTCCTATAGGTATGGATCAGGAAAAATATAGTGAGTTAGTTGCGAGCGTAGATCCGGTAATGAGTTATTTAGAAAGGATTTCCGTCAGGATAGAAGTGAATCCATTCCAGAATAGGCCCATATACTACTTGCCTCAAGGAAATAAGGCAATAGTTATTAAGGGGTACGGGAACCCGTACTTATGTGCTGGATGCACTAGATTAAGGATGACGCCAGACGGGAAATTCAAGACCTGCATTTTCATTAACAACAATTTGGTGAGTGCATGGGATCATATCAAGAATAGAGATGAGGAAGGGTTAAAGCAAGCCTTCCTGGAGGCCGTTAAGAGAAGGGAACCTTACTTTAAGTTCGTAAATAAGAAGAACGATTTAGGAGGTAAGACCTGATGAGGCCTGAAAAAGGAGTTAGGATGGTTGATATAAGTGAGAAGGAAGTGGTTTTTAGGGAGGCGATTGCTGAGGGATTCATTAAACTCAAGAAATCCACTATCGAACGAATTAAGGAAGGAAGTATTGAGAAAGGAGACGTGTTTTCAGCATCCACCATAGCTACTCTGCTTGGTGTCAAGAAAGTTCCTGAGCTTTTGCCATTAACCCACAATATACCAATAACTCACGTAGAAACCAAGTATGAGGTTCTCGATGAAGGAATTAAAGTTATGGTTACAGTTAAAACAACAGCTAAAACAGGTGTCGAGATGGAGGCATTGACTGGGGTCTCAATAGCTTTGCTGAATATCTGGGATATGGTTAAGAAGTATGAGAAAGACAAGTTAGGTCAATACCCTGGCACAGAAATAAAATATATCAAAGTAACGAAGAAAATTAAGGGGCTATTGAATAGGTAATTTAAGCAAAAACCTTACTCAGACACCCAGTATTTTCCATAACTTATGCTCTACTGGAATGTACTTAAGTCCAGAGCCTGTTAATGGTACAACAGCGTAATTAATTAGGCCTTCATTCATGTAGCGCTTTGCCGCAGCATAAGCAAGTGAGCTTGTCGGCTCAATTAAGAAACCTGACTTAACTAATTCTCTATAAGATTCTTCAGCAGCAGAATCCCCAACAACAACTAATTCCCCACTCAGTTCCTTAATTGCCTCGAAGGTTTGATGCCCTCTTTCCCCTTTAGTGAGCCTTAAAGCATCCGCGAAGTGTGTTTTCTCTCCCCCGCAAGATAATCTGCTTACTTTTAGTGTACCTAATGAGGACAGGTAATCATAACCGCATGCCTGGACTGCAACAACCTTGGGGAGCTCAGTAATTTCGTTAGCATTGAGGAGTTCCTTAAGCCCTTTCCATAACCCCAGCATTAAGGTACCGCTTGCTACTGGGACAAAAATTGTTGATTCTTTAAGCCTCTTTCCACCAAGTTCCTTAAGTAGCTCTTTTGCTATTGCTTTAGTTCCTTCAATAAAGTAAGGATTGATTGTATGGCCCACATAAATTCCTTCAGAATCATTTAAGGCAGCCTTGTGGGCATCATTACGGGTACCAGCCCTAATTACTTCAGATCCACAACCCCTCATTATAGCATATTTCCCTTCTGGCACGTCTGAAGGGACATATATTTTGACTTTAAATCCTGCTGCATTACCGTAGCAGGAGTAAGCTATGCCTGCATTTCCAGAAGAGTCCTCAATAAGTGTTTTACTTTCTCCTGAACTTAGGAGGTATGAGATCACTGTTGCTGCTCCTCTATCTTTGAAGGAGCCTGTTGGATTAAGATACTCGAGTTTGAAGTAGAACTTACCCCTATTTATTAGTGGACTCCCTCCTTCTCCCAAAGAGAATTTCTTCAGTGACGGATGAATGAATTCTGTTTTGCTTTCAACTAAGAGGGGTTCTCCGCACTTAGGACATCTATAGAGTCCTGGCTTTGGTTCATATTCCTTACCGCACTTATGACACTTCAGAACCAAGTCCTTAAACACAAAATTGCTCAAGTTAAGCCCATAACTTACTTGAGTTACCTGAATAAAAACATGAGGGTGAAGAGCATGTTACCCCTAAATCATTTTATTAACCTTAGGTTTTACATCAAAGCTTGGATTTTATATTTACTGGATTACTAGATTTTGTTGTTTTCTCCTTGTTTATGACCTGCAAGAGCTCCTCTAGGTTTTGTTGGAGAACACCAAGTTCCTCACTAACACGTCTCAGTGTTTTCTCAACATCTTCCTTAGCTTCCATAACTTTTTCGCGGACTTCTTCAATCTCTTTCTTCAGTTTTTCGTTCCCCTCCTCTTTTGGCGCACTAGTTAGTTCAGGAGGTAACTTCAGCTCGAGCTTCCCTCCAGCTTCAGCAATAACTCTTAGCGTTTCTCTCACTAATTTGCCAGCTTCAGTTTTACCTTCTAGGTGGTTCCTAACTGTTGCCTCACTCCTACCTACTTCATCAGCAATCATCCTTACGGTATACCCAGCCTTCTCCCTAGCTATGGCAGCAGCCGCAACAACTAGCGAATCAAGCCATGTAAGCCTGTCTTCGGCGTTCTTTATTCTCTCTATTACGTCAGGCCTAAATAGTGTCCCGAATATCAACGCTGTTTCGAGCTTCTTTATGTCACTCTTTCCTACAGGTTTAAGAGGAATTTCAGTCATACTTCATCACACCCATTATAATAATATATTAAGGAGATTTATAAAAATTTTTACCAGATTTTATAATTTTTGGTGAAATTAATTACGTGATTTCAAGACCGAATCTTTTAACTTTAACTACTTTATCTGGGTGCACGATTATTCCCTTGTCAGTTATGTCGAAGGGATGCCTCCTCATATCATGACTAGTTCCTCTCATCTTCCAGATTATTAGAGATCTTTTCAGCTCGCCCTCAACCTCATCTAGGTCTAACCTTATTATACCGTCAACTGCGTGTTCTACGCCTGGTCCCCCAAAACCTCTTTCCGTTACGCTCACTTGAGATACAAGTAGAGCTGTGGTTCCTAAACCTGCTAAAACTCTCTTTAAATTCATTAATAACCCTCTAGCGACTGAAGGTTTCGTGATATAGAGGGTGGATACTGAATCAACAACTACCCTAACGGCTTTAGTGTCTTTAATGGCTTGCTTAACTACATCAACGAATTCGCCAAAGTCATCGACATCTGTCACTATGTATTTCTCTCGTTTAGCTGCCTCGCCTATTCCGCTCGTGAAAGCATCCACAACAGCAAATAGTCCTTCATCTTCATACCTCCTGATATTCCAACCGAATTCAGCCATTTCCCTCCTAACCTGTACTGGGTGCTCTTCTAAAGCTACATAAACTCCTGGCTCCCCTTTAAGTAAGCCCTGATGGAGATATTGCTGACTGAATATGGTCTTACCTGTTCCTGGCCCTCCAGAAATCAGAACGATGTTGCGTTTCGGTATACCTCCATTTAGGAGCTCATCCATTCCAGGAATTCCTGTAGTAATTCTCTCCACCATCCAGAATCACCCGATAAATAATTTATTCAGAAAATTAAATAAATTTATTGAAGAATTCTGGAAATACATTGTAAATTTAGTGTTAAAGAGGTTCTACAAAATATGTTTTCGCATGTTCTTTAAGACATTTATTTGAGTCCTAATCTTTTCAGTAAAGAATACTTTTGTGTTTAAAGGATAGAACAAATAAAATCTGTAACTTATGTAAATAGGAGCTACTTAATGAGTTAGTGAGGTACAATATAGAGATTAGTGAGATATTGTATGAAGGATTTATAAGCATGGTGTTTGTTCGTGCATGATATTTTGAGTATTTTCGTTATTTTAGTAATAATGCACGGGTTCATTCTACTTTTTCTTCTATGTAGCCCGCCTACCATGATGGTACAAGTATTGTATTATTTGAGGATTTGAATAGAATTAAGAAAAGTAGATACACAGGAAGCAGCCAGCAAACCGTAAGATAATAAGATTCTCTAAGAAGAAGCTTATACAATATGCAATAGTAATGCCTATGAAGTACTGTTTAAGGTTTCTCGCGAACCCAGCATATACTTCAAAGATTGAAGAGAAGTTAAGGAAAGAAGTAGGTCTTGATAAACACACGGCATCAGTATATACCTTGATACTTAAATATCTAGACTCCAAAGTTTCTCGGTTATCAAAATACTTTAAGTACCCAAAATAAGTGAATAGCGTTTAATGTTTATTCTGTCATCGAATTTATATTACGAGGAGTTAG
>JALWQN010000118.1 GCA_027083115.1 Desulfurococcales archaeon | reverse complement strand
CCTTTGAGTATAGGGAAGGAGATTACGAGAAAGTTAAGGAAGCCTTAATGGAGGAGGTCGTCAAAATAATCGCAAAATAACGTATTATGGTAGTGATATTTTTACTTGCTTGTGACCTTATTAGGACATAATACAGAATAAGGGCAGTAAGTGCATTCCCAAGGATATCTAGGAGCCTTATTACTTAGTATACGTTCTATAACTTCACCCTCACTAAATTTGTCGCTCACCATATATTGTGTGATTCTCTCAGGAGTTACATAGATAAGTATGCTGTATGAGAGATTAAATAACCAATTATATGCCCGTACTTGATCCACATGATGATCAAGAGGTATCCCCACGTCACTCCTTAGTGACTTAATTTCCACACCAATTTTTTCATCATCCGAAGAAATTATTGCATCGGCTCTCCCTTCTACAGTAACTTTTTTACCGTCAGGCAACACGACCTCTTTCCCACCTTCTACCTCGACAGATACTTTACCCTCAGGGAAAGCCTCCTTTAGTAACCTCTCTAAGCCTTTATGGATTAAATCGCCCTGAATGAATGGTGGCGTAAATACTTGAGAAGTAATTAACTCAGGGTATGTGATTTCATAATATCTTTTTAGAGGACATCTCACTAAGTCAGTGACCCAATAAACGTTCTTCTCTCTCCTATGTTCCTGCATTTCCTTAAGCTTAAGCTGATAAATTAGCTGAACCAAGTTAATATAGTCAATGCCCTGCATTCCTGAATTAACCTCAAGTATTTTCTCCTTAAGAAAATAAATAGGTATAATGTTCAAGGTCTTTTAAGCTGGTTTAGCTAAGTAAATGTTGTGCTTATTGTTTATTATTCTTACATTAAGCTTTAGTTCTTCACCAACTTCTCCATATTCATCAATTACTGTTATAGTGGTTAGTCCTTCATTCTTTCCTACAGGTATCGCAATCCATTCATTTTTTAGCCAGCCAGGAGCAACTACTTTAACCCTGACTTTCTCCCACTTACGAAATAGGGTTGGAAGAATAGGTTTCTTAACTATATTAAAGTCCTCTTCAGTAAGGATTAGTCTGACCTTATACTTTATTTCCCAGTTCCTTAAGGTTCTGAGGAATTCCTTGTAATTTAATTTTCTCAATTCTTTAGGACGCCTACCGTGTTTGTGATGCATAAACATCTGTATGCCGAAGGGCGGGTACTTCTTGCCCACGCCTATCTTTTTCCCCCAAACTATTACTTCCTCTACGTCCTTATCGTTAATTCCCGGAAGAAGTAAGGGGGTAAGCATCACGTCTGTTTTAGTGTTCTCAAGAACGTAATTAACTACGTCCTTAATTCTTTCTAAATTATACCATTGAGTACCCTGTAAGTATTTTGCTTTCTCCGGATCTACCGTGTCCATACTCAAGTTAATCCTGTCTAAGCCTGCTTCAGCTAATTCCTCAGCTAATTTCTCCGTCAGTAATGAACCATGCGTCTGGATACTCACTATCTTAATTTCTGGAATTGATTTAAGTTCCTGAATTAATTCAGGGAGTCTGGAACCATACATTAGGGGTTCACCTACGGTATCAATATGTGCTTCTATTGCACCCTTCAACTTCGCTAAGGGCTTAACCCACTCAATAATCAAGTCTTTCTGAACTAAGTATTCGGTTTTTCTCCACCTTGATTTAGGGCCTGCATCAGTGGAGCAAAATATGCAGGATAAGGGACAGAAACTTAAAGGCCTTACTTGAATAATATTTGTTCCTCTATCGATTATTCCGAAGGCAATGGAGCCCAGCAGAGGAAGGTCAATGTCCTTACCTACCCAAACTAAGTTCCTTCCTTGAAGCTTTATTTTACCTCCACCTTAATAGCTAGTAGCATTTTAAAGAAAATAATTTCTAATAGTAATTCCCTTATGGAATTCATAGCACAGGTATAATCAATCAACTATATTAATTAGGAAGCTTCCTCATAGGCTTGCTGTTGTTTTTTCCATGCCTCTACAATATCGTAACCGAAAACCTCCTTAAACGCCTTCCTCCCTTCCTCACTTATTCTTTCAGGCGTCCATGGAGGCTCAAAAACTAGGTCAACCTTAACACTCTTAACTTCAGGTATATCGGAGATCGCGTCATAAATTTGGTTCTCTATTATTCCAGCCACTGGACATCCGGGTGTAGTTAAGGTCATCTTTACATATACATTCCCTTCTTCATCGACCTTTAACTCGTAAATTAGTCCGAGATCCCACGCATTAATCGGTATTTCGGGGTCGTAGACCTGCCTTAATGTCTCAATTATCTTTTTCCTTAGTTCTTCAGGATTGACTCTATCGCTCAAGAACAGCACCTGAAATACCTTCTTTAACAGGCTTAAAAGCTTCATTCTTTCGGTGGTTCGGGAAAGTCTTCAATCCCTACAGCTATCCTTATGGATTTCCTTGCATGAAGTTCTGCTGTATTGTAGGCCTTAACTTCAGCCACCCATTCCTTGAAGAGTAAAGGAAGTTCAGTGCATGAGAGAGTTATTGCTTGAGCTCCCCTAGCAATTAATTTCTTAGCGACCTCCTCAACTAGCTTCTTAGATGAGTTATTGATTATTCCTTTAGTTAATTCATCCATTATTATTGAGTTAATTAGTTCTGCATCCCTGCCGTCAGGGGCTATTGCTTTAATTCCGTGTTTCTCAAGTCTATCAAGGTAGAAGCCTGAAGTCATTGTGTCGTAGGTCCCTAAAACTCCAACCTTCCCGATTTTGTCTTTCTTCAATGTTTCGGCAAGAACATCAATTATATTAAGTAGGGGGATCCTTACTTCCTTAGTTATTTTATCGTAAAGCATGTGCGGTGTGTTAGCTGAGATGAGTGCGAATTCGCAGCCTGCGTTCTCCAGAGCTTTCACAGCATTACCTATGTAATCTGCTGCTTCATCGAGCTTTCTGGCCTTAACGTAAGTCGAGAACTTACCGAAAGATAAGCTGTAAATAATTATTTCTGGATAGTTATTGTCGTTGTTTAATCTCCTATACTCATCAATCATATACCTATAGTAAAGTAAGGTGGATTCAGGGCTTAAACCACCTATAATACCTATTCTCTTGTATTGAGGCATAAGCATCAGCTGTAAGTGTTTTCTAACAGAAGTATTTAAGTGATTATTCTCTTTTTTCCTTAATCGTGTAGGCTCTAGCCAGAGTCCAAGACCTTAATAAGGTTATCCCCCCACCTAAGGTCACAAAACCTATGAGCACTGCAAGCAGGCTTGAAGCCACATCCTTAGCCATCATTAAGGCTATACCCACATAAAAGAAGTAAAGGCTAAAAGCAATGAGTACTGTAGCGAGTGCTGGAGATATATAGTCTCTTAGCAAATTATGTCCCCCACAGGATATTCATTACGAGCCTAGCTATATATATTAACCAGTTAAACTCGCCTACAACTTCTTTAACATACTGACTAATTCTTGCAGGTATACTGTATATGAGAGAGTTCAGGAACAACCAAGAAGTTCC
>JALWQN010000117.1 GCA_027083115.1 Desulfurococcales archaeon | reverse complement strand
ATAGAAGCTCAGCTAGCGGCAGTACGTACCGAAAAGTCGAACGTAATGTCTGAGCTTAAAGATATTGATAGGGCATTAACTACCTTAAACTCGGTTACGGAGGAAACACCAGTTTACAAGAATACGGGTTTCGTGATGGTTAAGGTCACTAAGGATTCAGCAGTTAAAGAATTGCAGGATAGAAAAGAGGAGCTGGAGATTAGGCTTAAGAGCCTTGAAAAAATGGAGAGTAGCTTAAGAACCCAGCTCACCGAATTGAAGAAGGAAGTAGAGAAGTATAGGCTAGGTGCTTATGGTCCCGCACCACAAGGGAGTTAGAAAAGTACCGGTTAAGAAAATCGGTCTAGACATTAACTCCATAAGTAGTGAGGAGTTAGAGAATTTAGCTGACTTAGCTAACGAGGTAATTAAGGAGGAATTAGCAAAAAAGTTACCGTTAAGTGATGACTACGTTATCACTTCGTCTGTAGAGCTCCATAAGGATTCACTCACAGTAGCTTTCGATGTTTTGCTTCAGTCAGCTGGGCCAATCACTCCGGAAGTGAGTGCCTTCATAGATGAGGCCATAGATAAGGGAATGAAGGTAATTGAAGATGAGCTTGGGAGAAAGTACGCAAAGAGTAAAGGTTGAGGAATTTGTTGACTGGGTAAAGGGCAAGAAAGCAGGCACCGACTTTTGCGTCACTTTCCATAGGAATGCAGACCCAGATGCTGTAGCATCGGCAGTAGGTGTTAAAGAACTTATTAATTCAGTAAATCCTTCGTTGAGAGTTCATGTAGTAGCTCCTGAAGGAATTAACTTGCTCAGTAAGGCATTACTAACTAAGTTAGGTATTGAGGAAGTGATCCTTGGCCCTAAGGATGCGTGTCTCTGCAATTATTTCGTGGTTGTTGATACTTCCACACTCTCGCAATTAGGTGACTTAAGTGAGTCAGTAAGAAGCAGGCAGTACGCTATCATCGATCACCATGAAGTTAATGAATTAATTGCTGAGGCTGTTAAAGCTCTCTACGACCCTTACAGACCGTCAGCAAGCGAATTAGTTATTAGGCTTCTTTCTTTTGTGAGGATGAGGCCCCCAAGAGAGGTCTTAACCCTCTTAATAGCTGGTATTCTATTTGACACGAAGTTCCTGAAGTTAGCGGATGAACATACTTTTGAGTCCCTCATTTGGGCTATGAAGCTGGGTGGGGATTACCAAAAAGCACAATCAATTCTTTCAAGCAAGGAGGTTAGTCGGGCTGAAAAGATAGCTGTTCTTAAGGGGCTCTCTAGGTCTGGGCTTTACACCCTAAATAAGGAATGGTTGGTGGCCGTAACCTGCGTAGGGTCTAATGAGTCCTCAGTTCTTAAGGCCTTAATTGAGGCTGGAGCGGACATAGCTTTAGCAATAGCTAGAAGAAAAGAACACAATAGAGTATCTGTTAGGGTCTCCAAAAACTTCCTTAAGCAAGTGAATCCAAGCGTTGCTGCCGAAATAACTAAATACTTAGGGGAGACTTTGGGTGGTGAAGGAGGAGGACATGGAGGTGCCGCAGGCGCTTTAATTAATGCTAAAGCAACAAGTAAGGAGGTTCTTAAAGTACTGAAAGAGTTTTTCGAGAGCAAGGGTTTTAAGTTAAGGGTTCTTGAGGAAGGAAGATGGTTGAGGGAGTGTGATTGATTTGGTTAAGATATATGTAGATGAAAGAGAGAAACAGTCACGGGTTCCTAAATACTTAATTGAGCAGGGAGCTACAGTTATTTATAAAGAGCTTGAGGTCGGGGATTACGTACCCGCAGAAGGATATGTTATTGAGAGAAAAAGGGTTGATGATTTAGTTCGCTCTGTTTTTCAGGGCCGTTTCTTCGACCAAATAAGGAGACTGATATCTTCAGGAAATAAAGTCATTTTATTAATTGAGGGGGACTTCTTGAACTTAAGGAGATTTACAGATCGTTATAGGGCTGTGGAGGCTGCTGTAATTACTGCTGTAATCTATAATGACCTGAAACTGGTTCTTACGAAGGATGCCAAACATACTGCTGAAGTAATTAGGTACGTTTCCGAGAAGCTACAGAATAAGGGTGCTAGGACTCGACCGCAACTCCCTACATATCGGAAGGTGAGGAAGCCTAAAGAACAGGATTTAAGAGAGTGGCAGGTTTACGTACTTTCCTCATTTCCTGGGATTGGTCCTTCATTAGCCACTAAATTATTGAGGAAATTTGGTAGTCTAAAGGCAGTTTTTAATGCATCACCAGCGGAGCTATCTCGGATTGAGGGGGTTACTGAGGAGAAAGCGAGAATGATATACAGGATCCTTGACTACGGTAGTAAGGAGTCAGGAAAGAGTTTAGATTATTTCTTGAAGTGATAAGCAGGATATTATTTAATGTTTCTTGTTTTAAGAGCACCGTAAGTTTTTAATCCTTAATAGCTTAACCAAACTGGTTAAGAGAGATGCCTAGGTTCAAGACAGTTGAGCAGATTAGGAGAATAATGTCGAACTTAGACCAGGTTAGGAACATAGGTATCATTGCCCACGTAGATCATGGAAAAACAACTACGTCAGACACTCTGCTTGCTGCAGCCGGAATAATTTCTCAGAAAATAGCTGGTGAAGCATTAGCTCTGGACTACCTTGATGTCGAGCAAAAAAGAGGAGTTACCGTGAAGTCTGCAAACATAAGCCTTTACCATGAAGTAGGCGGTAAGGGCTACGTCATTAATTTGATTGACACGCCAGGTCACGTAGATTTTTCTGGGAAAGTAACTAGGTCACTAAGGGTACTTGATGGTGCGATAGTGGTTGTTGATGCTGTAGAGGGCGTCATGACTCAGACAGAAACTGTTCTAAGGCAAGCCCTCGAGGAAAGGGTTAGGCCGCTTCTTTACATTAATAAGGTTGACAGACTGATTAAGGAACTTAAGCTGTCTCCGGCAGAAATTCAGAAAAGATTTGTGGACATAATTAAGGAAGTCAACACACTAATAAAGGAGTACGCAGACCCTGAATTCAAGGATAAGTGGATACTGGATGCAGGTAAAGGCCAGGTTGCTTTTGGTTCGGCGAGGGATAAGATAGGGCTGACCGTTCCTTACGCTACTAGAAAAGGAGTTAAAATAATGGACATGATGAAGGCATACACTCAAGGTAAGGAGGCAGTGCAGGAACTTCAGAAAGTCATACCTCTTCATGAACCTCTTCTAGAGATGGTCATTCATCACATACCTAACCCGCTCACTGCGCAAAAGTACAGGATACCTAAAATATGGAAGGGAGATCTGGACTCCGAGATCGGGCAGGCAATGCTTAAAGCGGATCCTAACGGACCTACGGTCTTCTTCATAAATGATATGAGGATCGACCCGCATGCTGGTATGGTGGCTACAGGAAGGATTTTCTCGGGGAGGTTAAGGACTGGCGAGGAGCTATGGCTACTGATGGCTAGAACATCGCAGAAGCCTCTGCAAGTGGGTCTCTATATGGGTCCATATAGGGAACAGGTTGATGAGGTTCTGGCAGGGAATATAGGTGCTGCTTTAGGACTCGATAAGGCAAGGGCAGGAGATACGGCAGTAACTATAGCTTATAAAGATAAGGCGGCTCCTTTCGAGAGGCTTCATTACGTGTCTGAGCCCGTTGTAACTATGGCTGTCGAGCCAAAGAAGATGCAGGATCTTACGAAACTCATAGACGCTTTAAGAAAACTATCTATTGAGGATCCTAACTTAGTGGTTAAAATAAACGAAGAGACAGGAGAGTACTTAATTTCTGGTATGGGTCCTCTACATCTAGAGATCGTCTTAACGCTCCTTAAGGAGAACTACGGGCTTGAGGTAGACACATCACCACCAATAGTTGTGTATAGGGAAACAATCAGAAGTGTCTCGCAAGTTCTTGAAGGTAAGTCACCTAATAAACACAATAAGCTATATATTAGTGTGGAACCTTTGAATGAGGAAACCATTAAGTTAATTCATGATGGTGTGATTTCTGAAGATATGGATGCTAGGGAGAGAGCTAAAATACTTAGAGATAAAGCTGGCTGGGCATATGATGAAGCTAGAAAGATTTGGGCAATAGACGAAAACTTCAATATCCTTATCGATAAAACAGTAGGTATTCAGCACTTAAGGGAGATTAAGGACACTGTTATCCAGGGCTTCAGGCTTGCGATGGCTTCAGGGCCTTTAGCTATGGAGCCAGTAAGGGGGGTTAAAGTAGTTCTTCATGACGCAGTAGTCCATGAAGACCCAGCTCATAGAGGCCCTGCTCAAATATATCCCGCTGTCAGAAACCCAATATATGCTGGCATGCTGTTGTCTAGACCAACGCTTCTTGAGCCAATACAGAAGTTGGACATCAGATGTCCTAATGAATTCATGAGTGCTGTTATATCAGTGATAACTAGGAAGAGAGGTAAGGTTCTTGATGTTATCCAGCACGGACCAAGTCAGGTGAGAATAACTGCTGAATTACCTGTGGCGGAGTCAATGAATTTAGCTAATGAGTTAAGGTCAGCTACTGCAGGTAGGGCTTTCTGGGGAACCGAATTCAGTAGGTGGGCTCCAGTACCTGACTCAATACTTATGGATTTAGTTAAGAAGATAAGGCAAAGGAAAGGTTTAAAGCCCGAGCCTCCGAAACCTAATGACTTTATTTCGCCATTCTAATGCTTAGCAAACAACCAAACAGCTTTTAGCTAGAAATTCGTTGTTTTTGAAGAAGCTAATCATTGCTTGCTTCCTTTCTCGAGTGCTGAAGAAATAGCTGTACCTAATAAGTCAGTCAGCTGGAGAGCATTATCTATGGTGCTTTCCCCAGGATTCCTGAACTTAATGATTATGTGACTGCCTCTCAAGGTTATTAGGAGCTTATCGCTTAATTCCCTAGGTATTGAGGAGATCACTTTCACGAAACTTACGTTAGTATCCTTTAAGCAAACCCTTATGAGGTGGCCTAAGTCGGTCTCCTGCACTAATATAGCAACCCCTTCATTCTTGCATACTTTAGCTAGAAGATCGTAAGCGACAGGCTTCAGTAACTGATAATTTTGCCTAATAAATTCTCTTGAGAACTTGCTTGAGATCACTAATACCTTAAGCTTTCCATAAGGAATGTACTCTCTTCTATTGATCACCTCCTCGGATAGCTCAACAGCCTTATCGTATTTTTCAGCTTCCTTAAGTAGCTCGTCGGTTAACTTCAAGTTATTGGTTGTGATTACCTTAAGAGCAAAGGAATACATGATTTGCCTGAATTCTTTGGATGTGTAGTTCATCTTTAGTGATTTAAGCATTACTTTGCCAATCTTAGTTAGTTTATCCATGTTACCGTTACTCATTCTCTCAATATCCTTAATCAGTTGGTTGGGAACCTTCACATCCTCATTAAGTGTCTGAACGTACTCAATGGTGCTCTCCGTTATTGAGTTCACATTAGAGAAACTCATCACTACATCACTATTGCCTGAGGCATCATATCTGAGAACAACGCCTAATTTTTTCTCGGGCACATATTGGATGGCTGTAGAGTTATTTAAGATAACGCCGTCTTTCTGAGTTAATCCAATTGAGTAGGCTTTAGTTATTACGAGTCCTTTCCTTTCAGAGGGAGATGGGAACTCCACATACACCCTATATCCTTTCCGTATCAGGGCGGTTGCCAGAACGGCGGTAGCGAAGGTTTCATCCCATCCCCAGCCTGAGTATATGGTAGTATTAACGGGCATGGTCTCACCAACTATTTGCTGAAATTACTAATTGATTTCACCTGTGTACATCCTCACTTGACTACTCACCACATTAAGCTTAAGACGAACTTAAAACTTTTTTTAAATAGTGAGTACTGCAGTATATGGTACACGAATGTTAAGTAATGTTTATATAATGGGTTTATTCTTACTTTCAGGGTTATTGAGGTGATAGCCTACATCTTAGTTATTTCGGCAGGAATTGTCGCTATCCTCTATGCTTTTGGCTTAGTATGGTATATTCTTAAGCAGCCTGAAGGAATAGGTAAGATAGTCGAAATACATAACTATATTAAGGAAGGAGCTAAGGCCTACTTAAAGAAGCAATATACAGTCATATTAAGTATCGCAGGAGTCATAACAGTATTTCTGGTACCTATAAGTCCATTGCTAGCTTTAAGCTATGTTTTAGGTGCATTATCCTCTGTTGCAGCAGGCTATACAGGGATGTGGATCGCTGTTCATGCTAACGTAAGAACAACTAATGCTGCTAAAGAGAAAGGTGTTGCTAAAGCCCTTAGGATAGCCTTTAATGGAGGTATGGTTCTTGGCTTAATGGTTGTTGGTTTAGGCACTTTATTAATTGTGCTTCAGTACCTTATTTATGGTGGTACAGCAGAATCAGTTAAGTCAATAATTGGTTATAGCTTTGGTGCCTCAACCGTAGCCTTGTTTGCGAGGGTTGGTGGTGGAATATATACTAAGGCAGCGGATATCGGTGCTGACTTAGTTGGTAAGGTCGAGGCGGGGATTCCTGAGGATGACCCTCGAAATCCTGGAGTCATAGCTGACAACGTAGGCGATAATGTGGGTGATGTGGCGGGAATGGGTGCTGACTTGTTTGAGTCTTATGTGGGTTCAATAATTTCTACGATGGTTATTGCTGCAACTGCTTTAATCCTGTATAGTGGAGGGGGATGGGTCAATTGGGCTTTAGTTCCCTTAGGTGTTGCTTCAGCAGGGATATTTTCCTCCATAATTACTTCACTACTTGTTAGAGTCAAGGAGGGAGGGGATCCCTCAAAACCTTTAACGATGGCTACAATTATTGGTGGTATCTTAATTGCTGTATTCACTCTACCATTAACTATCTACTTGTTGGGCCCTTATGGTGGTTTAAGAACATTTACGGTTGTGGTTTTTGGAATTATTGCAGGGATAATTGTTGGGTTGACGAGTGATTACTTCACTAACCCCAATAAGGCCCCAGTAAAGAAAGTGGCCTTCAAGTCCCAGTCCGGTGCTGCTTTAACCATACTTACGGGCCTTGCTTACGGTTTTGAAAGCGTACTAATTCCTGCGGTAGGAATCGCGACCGCAGAATTGATAGCGTATTTTCTCTTGTCGAGTTATGGATTTTGGTACGGTATTTACGGAGTTGCTTTAGCTGCTGTGGGCATGCTTTCGTTAACAGGCATAGTAGTTAGCGCTGATGCTTATGGCCCAATAACGGATAACGCAGCAGGTATTGCAGAGCAGGCAGGGCTTGGTGAGGAAGTTAGGGCAATAACTGATAAACTTGATGCTGCGGGAAACACCATGAAATCCGTGTGCAAGGGTTTCGCTATTGGTTCGGCAGCGTTAACGGCTCTGGCATACATAGCTGCTTACTCCAGCACGATACTGGACGTAACTGGTTTTACTTTAAGTAAGGTTAGGGAACTACTTAGCCTCCTGGATGCTAAAGTCATTAGTGGGGCACTAATTGGTGTTGCTCTACCGGCAGTATTCACAACCCTAGTAATCCTTGCTGTGAGTGATGCGGCCTTCGTACTGATTGAGGAAATAAGAAGGCAGTTTCGTGAGAAACCCGGAATCCTGGAATTTAAGGAGAAACCCGATTATGGTAAGGCAGTATCTATAGTTACTTCTTACGCAATAAAGAGACTAGTGACTCCAGGACTTCTTGCAATTATTGCCCCAATAGTGATAGGGCTCATACTAGGTCCTTATGGCCTTGCAGGATCTCTTGTCGCTGCTACTGTAGCTGGCTTGATGCTTGGGCTTTTCCAAGGTAATGTAGGTAATACATGGGATAACGCTAAGAAATATGTTGAGGAAGGTCATTATGGGGGTAAAGGTAGCGAAACGCATAAGGCTACAGTGATTGGCGACACCGTTGGTGACCCGTTAAAAGATGCTTCAGGGCCCTCAATAAACATATTGATTAAGTTGATGAGCGTTATCTCCTTAATAGCTGCTCAAATAATAATTCATTATAACTTAGTAAGCTTTTTAGCGCTCCATTAATCTAAAGATCAAGCCCATCTATTGTCTTACTTATTTTTCTGAAGTAATGTCTTACTTCATCAACCCTGGTAATTAAGTCAGCCATTTCTCTAATTGTTGAAGGCACATACCTTCCAGTTACTATGGCATGCTTCTCTAAACTGCCTGCGTATTCCTTAAGTATGTCCTGTGGCAGGTACTCATCTATAATTGACATATGGATAGCTACTCCTAATTCATCGAAAACGGTTAGTTTAGGCTTGAATTCCCTCATTATTTCAGGCAGTAAATAAATCATGAACCCGTAAGATAAGGCCATATTTATGGAGGCAACCTCATCACTTAAGTTATTAGGGTTAACGAACTCCTTAGTTCCGAAGTTAATCCATATGAGTCTCCCATGCAGAGGGCCCTCTCTTAAACTAAGTTTTTTCAGCAACTCTCTTTCACCAGTACTCCGCACCTTCATGAACTGAACAAAAAGAACTCTCCATCCCCTACCTAAGGCCCTGACTGCTGTCCCTACAGCAGCCGTAGTTTTCCCTTTTCCTTTCCCGTAAAAAATAAGGAGCAACTAAATCACCTGCAGCCTAGATAAACCTAAATTTCGTATCCTATTTTCTTTGAGAAGTCGAAAACGGTTAATGAAACTACCTTACCTTCCTTAATTCTTACTGCGATATCGTTATCCGTAAGGAAGGATTCATCAGCGTCCTCGATATCATAACCGAAGTTTATGTAAAGAATATCGTTCTGTCTATCGTACTCAAACCAAATATTGTTTAAGTCCCCTATCCTTAACTCATTATTGAGGTCAGGGCTACCTCCACCTTCATTAGGCATTAGCGTCCTCACCAGCTTCTTATTTAGTTGAAAGCTTAAATGCATGTATTTCGATACCTTCACCAGGTGATTAACATAGGGGTGAAATCAAGCCTTCTCAAGTGCGAAGAAAGATGTCAGGAGGAATGCATGAGTAAAAAAGGTGATGAGTACTCTGCTTGTTTTGTCGAGTGCTTCAGGAGATGTCAAGCCAGCTACCAGGATTAAGTACCTACCTCCCAGCTACTTAAGTACTTAGCTTGTTCTTCACTCAGCTTATCTATCCTGTAACCCATTGAATGAAGCTTCCTTAAAGCTATTTCTTCGTCAATCTCCTTAGGCAATGTATAGACTTTCTTCAGCATGCTTCCCTTGTTCTCCTTAATGTATTTAACAGCTAATGCCTGATTAGAGAAACTCATATCCATTACTTCGCTAGGGTGTCCCTCAGCAGCAACTAAATTCACTAGTCTTCCCTCACCTACCAGATATAGGTTCCTCCCATTCTTTAGGGTGTACTTCGTTACTCCTTTCCTTATTTCTTCTTTGCTGACGGATACTCTCTCTAGTTCCTTGACATTGATCTCGACATTGAAGTGGCCTGAGTTAGCAAGTATGGCTCCCTCCTTCATTAACTGGAAGTGAGTCCCAGTAATTACGTTTACGTCTCCTGTGGCGGTAACGAAGATATCGCCTACCTTAGCAGCCTCATCCATGGGCATAACTTCAAAACCATCCATAACTGCCTCTAAAGCCCTTATGGGATTAACCTCTGTAATTATTACATGGGCACCCATGCCCTTAGCCCTTAAGGCTATTCCTCTACCAACCCACCCATATCCAGCAACCACAAACCTCTTGCCAGCTATGAGCACGTTAGTTGCCCTCAATATTCCATCAATGGTTGATTGGCCAGTACCATATCTATTGTCAAATAAGTACTTAGTTAGGGAATCATTTACAGCAATAACGGGGTACTTCAGTCTCTTTTCCTTCTCTAAAGCGCGTAACCTTATGACGCCAGTAGTTGTTTCTTCAGTACCTCCCCACAACCTTTCCGCGATCTCGGGCAGCTTACCATGAAGGTAAGCATGTAAGTCGGCGCCATCATCAAGAATGATGTTGGGTTCTGATTTAGCAACCTGCTCTATGCACCAATAATATTCATCGTTAGATTCTCCTCTCCAAGCAAAAACATTAATTCCTTCCCTAGCTAAGTATGCCGCCACCTCATCCTGGGTTGATAAGGGATTGCTGCCAGCAAGCCAGACTTCGGCACCAGCATAAGCTAATGTCTTGACTAAGGCACCAGTTTCTTTAGTTACGTGAAGTACTGCAGCGATCTTTAGATCCTTAAGTGGTTTCTCCTTAATGAAAGATTCCCTAATACCCATAAGGACAGGCATATGGGCTTCAGCCCAATCAACCAGTTTTCTTCCTTCTTGAGCTAAGCCTAGGTCTTTCACTTTATAAGGCAATTAAGCCACCTCCTTACTTAACAAATATGGAGATTTAAACATGAAATTAACCAAAATTAGTAAGCAATAAATAACATTATTACTGCGTAAGTGACTCTTTATTGAGTGATCGCAACCACCGACTCTGAGCAGGTGATGAAGCCCTGCGATCGTGAATTTCTTTAGGAGTATCCTAACGTATCTTGCTGGAGGTTAATGTTATATTCACATAATGCTTAACGAATTAAGGAGTTCGAGTTGAAGGTATCTCTCATACAAATGAGGGTGAAGGACGGCGATGTTAAAGCCAATATGGCTGCTGGCTTGACTAAAGTAAGGGACGTAGCACCAAGAACAGACTTAATTGTTTTACCTGAGCTCTGGACCACGGGCTACAACATCCATGCAATAAAGAAATATAACGAGACACTTGAGGAGGGATGGTCCATTAAGGCTGTTGAGGGCATTGCCCACGAATACGGAGTCTACGTACTTTCTTCCGTACCTTTAAGGGATGAGGGAAAACTTTACGATTCTGCAGTACTTATCGGTCCTGAAGGGATCGTTGGTGTCTATAAAAAGATACATCTTTTTAGGCCTTATAGCGAAGACAAGATTTTTGCTAAAGGAGATGCTTTAGGATTATTTGAAACATCAATAGCTAAGGTTGGTGTAGCTATCTGTTATGACTTGAGGTTTCCTGAGCTCTTCAGGCTTTTAGCGATGGGTGGTGCTGAAATTATATTGGTGCCTGCTTCCTGGGGAGCGCCAAGGGCTCTTCAATGGAGAACTCTCTTAAGGGCAAGGGCTGCTGAGAACGAATTGTTTATGGTAGGGGTAAATAGGTTCGGAAGGAGTGAAGTTACTGGTGAGGAGTACTTAGGGGATTCAGCCATCTACGATCCTTTCGGTTTCGAGCTAGTTCATTCAGAAGGGTCTGAAGAAGTAATTACGGCTGAAATAAACTTAAGGGCTATTCAGGAAGTGAGAAGAAAGCTTCCTTTATGGGAGGACAGGAGAAAAGATAAGTACGGCGTATGGAGCGTGTGGGGGATCAAGGATTAGCGCACTCCTAGGAAAGGATGGTAAAGGGTTATTTCTGGTTTCCTTAATTTCTATACTTATTCTCATAGCGATATTCTCATACTACGAATACAGCCATGAGTCAAGAATTCAGGACTACATATCTGATGAGTGCTGGTACGTGAGCGCGTCAAGAAACATATTGAGGAATTACTTTGGTTTAGTGCCTTCAGGGAGGTGGGGTAGTTACATAAGGGTCACAATAGAACTTAATTATCCCTCAACTTCCCAACAATATAGTGAGTGGGTAAATGATGTAAGAAACTATGTTAGGGCTTACGGTGGGGAAATAGTTGAGGACAACAGTTATTACCAGTACAAGCAGGATGGAGATTACTTGCCTGCGGTATGCGTTGATATTCCTCCCTCCAATCTAAGTTATTTGAAGAGTGTCCCACACGAAATTAAGTATGCGGTTGGTTACTGTTACCCGAACGCTAAAGACATACTTGATTACACTAATCCGGAACATCCGCCCTTAGTCAAGTATTTTATTGGTGTTGCAATGCTGACTCTAGGAGATAACCCTGAATTCTGGAGAGTGCCTTCCATAATTGCTGGTTCTTTAGTGCTGGCCTTTATTTACTTAGCTTTCATAAGGATTTATTCTCCTACTCTCGGCGGTTTGTTAGGTTTTGTAGCTGCTTTACTTACGGCTATAGATATCACGTTCAGGTCTCTCTCTATGGTAGCAATGCTAGATATTTTTGTTGCACTCTTCACTTACTTAACCTACTATTTTGTGCTTAAGAACAAGTTATTTGCCTCTTCACTAATGCTGTCCTTAGGGTTCATAAGCAAATTTAGTGGTTTGTTCCCTGGCTTACCTGCTCTAATTGAGTGGATAAGGAGGAAAGAAATTCCCGCTAAGGTTCTTCTTTACCTAATATACGTTCCTGTAATCGTGTTATTGGTTGCCGCCATGCCTTTCATCATTAAGGACGGCTTCTGGGGCTGGTGGTCTGCTTCAGTCGCTGGCGCTATCCACTGGCACTTAAGCGTAAAAACGACTGGTGGTCCTCCTCAGGCATTGCCTTGGGACTGGTTATTAGGGAGGAACCCTTTCGTTCTCTACTACACATACAGTTCTGCGGCAGGTAAGTGGGTTCCGGATCTAATAGCTTCAGGTAACCCAGTTCTATACCTATTGACTATTGCACTATCTATCTATGTAATTCCTCACATAAGTAAGCTCCCAGACAAAGGGACTACCTATGATTTTGCGATAGGGACTTACTTCATGTATTATGTGATTTATTTCCTCGGATCGAAAACTCAATACAGCTTCTACTCGGTTCAGGTAGTCCCTCTATTCTATACGTTACTGATTATTGAGGTCTATTACTTATTGGAGAAACCATCAAGGTTTTTAGAGATTGCTAGGGATTGGGTAAAGTACTTCAGGCTATTCATGGAGTGGCTGGCCGGTAACGTAAGCATTAAGGTTAACGTGGTTATGAAGAGGTAATTCCTTACTTTAAGGAGCATGCTTATAAATTCTACCTTACACACCTAAATGGTGTAGTTAATTTTGACGAGGAGGTACATATACTCTTTCGAAGAGGGAGATTGGAAAAATAAGAGGTTACTTGGTGGTAAGGGAGCCTCACTAGCGCAAATGACTCAGATAGGGCTTCCAGTGCCTCCAGGCTTCACAATAACTACTGAGGCTTGCAGGGACTTCTTTGCTACCAGAAGAAATGAAATAAATGAGATCGTTAAGGAGCTTGAGAGAAATCCTCCTCCAAACAAGAGGGATGAACTCATAAGGAGGATTTGGGACATAATAAATTCGTTGGACTTGCCTGAAGGATTAATGGATGAAGTTAAGGAACATATTCGTAAACTGGAAGAAAAAACGGGAAAGAAATTCGGTAGCCCCGAAAACCCGCTTCTAGTGTCTGTCAGATCTGGTGCGGCTGTATCAATGCCTGGAATGATGGACACAGTTCTTAATTTGGGACTGAATGATGTGGTTACCCCTGGACTAGCTAAACTAGCTAATAATGAGTGGTTCGCTTACGATGCCTACAGAAGGTTCTTGCAGATGTTTGGGAGAATAGTTCTTGAAATCAGTGAGGAAGCCTTCGATAAGGAAATGGAGAAGCTGGATGAGGAGTTCCGGAAGGAAGCCACCCAGAAATTTAGTTCAGAAATAGAGGATGTTAAGAAAAGGTATCCAAAGTATGAGTTAAGGCTTGATGCTCAACCACC
>JALWQN010000116.1 GCA_027083115.1 Desulfurococcales archaeon | reverse complement strand
GTTGAGTGGGCTAACACCCTAGAGGACTTCGTAAAGAACATATTCCTTCCTGCGAGGGTCCTGAAGATAAGGCTAAACAAAATGCCTGACGGAAGAAGGGTTCTCTACGTTAAGGTAGACCCTGAGGATAGGGGTATAGCCATAGGTAAGGGGGGAAGGAACGTCGCTAAAGCAAAAGCAATACTTAAGAGGTACTACAACATAGACACGATCTCCGTTTCATGAGGTAAATGCTTTTAAGTTATGCAGTAACCGTGAGGTGGTTGAGAGAATGACTGGTAAGAAATCACCGTATGGCCTCTACGCAGCTAGGAAGCTTAGGCTGAAGAGGCTTAAGTTCAGGTGGAGCCAGAACGAATTCAGGATAAGGTTACTTAGGCTTAAGGAGAAGCACGACCCTATGGGAGGGGCCCCAATGGCTAGGGGCATAGTTCTTGAGAAAGTGGGTGTTGAGTCAAGACAGCCTAACTCAGCCTTAAGGAAGTGCGTTAGGGTTCAGCTAGTTAAGAACGGTAAGGTAGTTACTGCGTTCGTTCCTTACGACGGTGGAGTCAACTTCATTGACGAGCACGATGAGGTAGTTATTGCTGGGATAGGAGGCAGCCAAGGTAAGTCATTAGGTGACCTCCCCGGAGTTAGGTATAAGGTAATAATGGTTAACGGCGTTTCCTTAGATGCCTTAATTAAGGGCAAGAAGCAGAAGCCTGTTAGGTAAGGCACCCAACCCAATCAATTAATTACTTAGCTTAATGCGTTATTTGTTCTTCAGAACTCGTTATCGTCGTCATCATCCGTAAATAGCTCGAAATCGTCCTCCTCATTATCTTCAGGCCCTTCATCCAGCTCCCTAGATATCCTAACAACCTCCTCAGTCACGTAAACGGGTTTATCGAAGAGTAACGCAAGAAAGATTGCGTGACTAGGTATCATAACCCTCTTCAGGTAGATTCCGTCAACATTCATGTACAGGCTAGCGCTGTATGTGCCGAAAGTCCTGTTGAAGCTATCGATAACTACCTGGTTTAGGGATTCCTTGAAGGCCTCGAGCTTAGGGTGAATCATTATGAGTAACTCATAGATGGAGTCCCTGCTGTCATCCTCAACATCCAGGACATCATCCTCCTTAATGAGTTTAGCTATTGCTTTAGTTATCTCTATAGGCACGTTATAGAGCGTGAGGACATCGCCGTTCTCAAGCAAGCAGTTTAGGGCCCCCATCTCATAACCGTCTGTCTCAGTAACTAGTGGCTCGAAATCAACGACCCTTAACACGCTCTCCTCCCGACTCAACTGATCCACCTTAATCCTTAATGCATCTAGGAATCGGTAACAGCACTTAAATCTTTTAAATCCAGTTAGTGTTTACTCGTTAGGTAGTTAGGGAATGGTTGAGGAAGAACTAAGTATAGGCACTGTCGAAATAAAGCTCTTCGGTAAGTGGTCCTTCGAGGGCGTAGTGGTTAGGGACCCGAGCCTCAAGAAGTACATATCGTTAAGGCCTGTTTACTTGCCTCACACGGGAGGCAGGCACGAGCACAAGAGATTCGGTAAGTCGGAAGTGCCTGTGGTTGAGAGATTAATGAATAAGTTAATGAGGCACGGTAGGAACGCAGGTAAGAAGCACCTAGCCTACAACATAGTTAAGACGGCCTTCGAAATAATTAACGCTAAGACTGGGGAGAACCCGCTTCAGGTTCTGGTGAGGGCTATAGAGAACTCAGCACCCCGGGAAGAAACAACGAGAATAATGTATGGGGGAATAATATATCATGTGGCTGTTGATGTGGCTCCCTTAAGGAGGGTTGACCTAGCCCTAAGGTTCCTTACTGAGGGAGCAAGGAACGCGGCCTTCAATTCGCTTAAGAGCATAGCTGAAGCGCTCGCTGAAGAAGTAATTCTTGCAGCAAGCAATGACTCAAGAAGTTACGCGATATCGAAGAAGGAGGAGATAGAGAGGATTGCCTTAAGCTCCAGGTAATCGGAAACCCTACTTTTTCTACTAGGTTCCTGCCTGAAGCCAGTAGTTCACGGCTAGGCGCTTAAGGTGAAGGCTTAAGAACGCTTTAAAAAACTTTTATAAGGTAAGTATGCCTTAGTATTTGACGAGTTGAAGAGGTGATGTTGTAATGAGTAAGCAGAAGAAGGAACACCTTAATCTGGTCGTGATAGGTCACGTAGACCACGGTAAAAGCACTTTAGTAGGTCACTTACTGCTTGAGTTAGGGGCCCTAGACCCTAAGATGGTTAAGGAGGTTGAGGAATCTGCTAAGAAGGCCGGTAAGGAGACAGAGAAGTACGCTTGGTTCCTTGACAGACTTAAGGAAGAGAGGGATAGGGGAGTAACTATTGCCTTAACCTTCATGAAGTTCGAGACACCTAAGTACTACTGGACAATCATTGATGCCCCAGGCCACAGGGACTTCGTTAAGAACATGATTACTGGAGCCAGCCAGGCTGACGTAGCCCTCCTAGTGGTTTCGGCAAAGACAGGAGAGTTTGAGGCAGGAATGAGTAGGGAAGGCCAGACAATGGAGCACATTGTTCTTGCAAGAACTATGGGCATTGACCAAGTTGTTGTTGCCATAAGCAAGATGGACATTACTGACCCACCATGGAGTAAGGAAAGGTACGATAAGGTCGTCAACACCCTAAAGAAGTTCATGAGGGGCTTAGGCTATAAGGTAGATAAGATACCTTTCGTCCCCGTTTCTGGATGGACTGGCGACAACGTAACTAAGAAGTCCGAGAACATGCCATGGTATAAGGGACCAACACTTCTTGAGGCGCTTGATGCGGTGGTTCCACCGCCTAAGCCGGTCAATAAGCCCTTAAGGATACCTGTCCAGGAAGTATACACTATCTCTGGAGTAGGTACTGTCCCAGTAGGTAGGGTGGAGACAGGGAAGATAAGGGTCGGTGACAAAATAGTTTTCATGCCTCCGGGAGTTGTCGGTGAGGTTAGGTCCATAGAGATGCATCACGAGAAGCTTCAGGAGGCACTACCTGGAGACAACATAGGCTTCAACGTAAGGGGCATCTCGAAGAACGACGTTAGGAGGGGTGACGTAGCTGGCCACATAGATAACCCACCCACAGTCATTCAGGAATTCACTGCCAGGGCTTATGTGGTTTGGCACCCTACGGCAGTCCACGTAGGTTACACGCCAGTAGTTCACGCACACACGGCGTCAGTAGCTGCGAGAATAATTGAGATTCAGGGCAAGCTAGATCCGAGGACAGGTAAGATATCTGAGAAGAACCCGCAGTTCATTAAGACGGGCGAGTCAGCAATAATGAAGTTCAAGCCAATCAAGCCCATGGTCCTCGAGAAATACAGTGAAATACCTCAGTTAGGAAGGTTCGCGATGAGGGACATGGGTAAGACCATAGGTATTGGCGTAGTTATGGATGTAGTTCCCACCAAGGTGGAGATAAAGAAGAAGTGATTTTTGAGGAACATACCACAAAACAACTAATGCTTTTTAACACTCAGGAACCAATCCAGTAAAGGGTAGCGGGAATGGCAGGCAATAAAGTAAGGATAAGGCTCTGGAGCACTAACGTAGCTCACTTAAGTGAGGTAGCTGACGAACTAGTTAAGATAGCTAAGAAGGCTGGTGTGGAGGTTAAGGGGCCAATACCTCTCCCAGTCAAGAAATTAGTTGTTCCCTTACTTAGGTTACCTCATGGTGAAGGAAGGAAGGTCTACGAGAGGTGGGAGATGAGGATACATAAGAGGCTGCTGGATATAGCCGCTGATGAGAGAGTCATGAGGCAAATAATGAGGGTTAGGGTGCCTGATGACGTATACATAGAGCTAGAGATACTCAGGTAATTAAGGCTAAAGAAAAGCTTTTCTCAAACCAATTAAATCAATCAGCTAAAAACAAATTAATTCTACAGCAAAAACATTATTGGCCGGGGTGCCCGAGCGGTCTAAGGGGCCGGCCTGGAGAGCCGGTGGGCTTCGCGCCTGCGCGGGTTCAAATCCCGCCCCCGGCGCCACAAACCATGAACGGGCTTGAAGTCATTAAGGGGTCTATACATGACTTAATTATTTGTTCATGTAGTCTCCATCGTAAATGTTGCGTAGTTATTAAGGTAATTAAATAAATTTTAGACATTTCTTATCGTGTTTTTCATAATAATTTTTTAGGGTTAATTCGCTGGTTAGTTGTAAGAAAGTTTAGGTGATATCTTGAGGTCATATAAATACGTAGGTAAGCCTATCCCCCGCCAGGACGTGTCGAAGGTATTTGGTGACGCAATATATGCTTATGACGTGAAGCTACCTGGCATGCTTTACGCTAAGTTGGTTGGTTCACGATACGCTCACGCAAGAATTAAGGGTATTGACTTATCTGGGGCTCTTAGGGTGCCTGGGGTTGTTAGGGTTTTTGCTGGTGATGATTTCCCTTTTAAGGTTGGTCTCTATGCTGCGGACAGGGACGTTCTCGCAAGAGGTAAAACACTATACTACGGCCAACCAGTAGCTGGAATAGTAGCAGAAACACTACAAGCAGCAGAAGAAGCAGCAGAATTGATTGAGGTGGATTACGAACCACTTAAGCCAGTATTAACTATTGAGGAGGCATTAAGTCCTGACGCCCCAATAATTCATGAGGAAATGAGTAAATATAGGCACGCCTCATTCGTTTACCCTAAGCCAGGAACGAACATAGCTAACTACCTTAAGCTACGTAAGGGTGACGTGAGCGAGGGCTTCAGGAAGGCTGACGTGGTTGTTGAGGGAGTCTATAGGGAGCCACTAATTAGTCACGCATACCTTGAGAACTGGGTAGGTACTGCAAGAGTCTTTCATGACGGTACAGTAGAGATATGGTCATCCCATCAATCTCCTTTCGCGGTCAGGCACCTGCTTGCTGCATCATTAGGTCTTCCTGAAGGCAAGGTCATTGTCCACCACACCTTTACAGGAGGCGGTTTCGGAGGTAAGGCCGGCTTACTTCTTGAGCACATACCCGTCCTGTTCTCTATGAGGTTAGGTGGGAGACCTGTTAGGCTAGAGCTAAACAGGGAGGAGAACTTCTTCTTCATGGCTCAGAGAGCCGGCTACCTATTCAGGATGAGGACAGGAGCAACTAAGGAAGGTAAGTTAGTGGCTCACTACGGGGAGTACTACCTTGATGCGGGAGCTTACGCCGACTACACAGTGAACATAGGTAGGTCAGTGGGTTTCGTCCCAACAGGCCCTTACGAGATCCCTAACATACATGTTGATTCAGTAACCGTATACACGAATAAAGTACCTACCACAGCCTTCCGCGGTTTCGGAATGCAGGAAATGCACTTCGCTTTCGAGCAACAGATGGATAAGTTAGCTCAGGAATTAGGTATTGATGCGTTAGAGCTTAGGTTAAGGAACGCAATAGTTCCGGGCAAGTCCTACCTACCAACCCAAGTCCGTGTTAGGGAGGACGCTGGCGACCCAGCAGGAACAATGAAGCGGGCTGCAGAACTGATTAGGTTAGGTAAGGAGATAAAGAAACCGAAGGAACCATGGAAGTTCCGTGGGGTAGGTATGGCTTCATTCTGGAAGGGCCCTGTCCAACCATCTAATGCCGCATCATCAGCCATAGTCAAGGTCAATGAGGACGGCTCAATAGATGTTCTCGTCGGCACCGGAGAGATGGGTCAAGGAACAATTAATGCGTTAGCCCAAATAGTTGCTGAGGAACTAGGTATTCCTGTCGAGAAAGTAAGGGTTTCGCCAGCAAGGTCCACTGATTCAGTAGCGTATACATGGCAGACTGTTGGTTCAAGAGGCCTTTTCTCTGAGGGTCAGGCCCTACTTAGGGCTATTGATGACCTAAAGAATCAGGCTAAGGAAATCGCCTCGCTAGTTTTCAGGGTCTTCAGGGATGAGGTCGAGGTAAGCGAGGGTAAGGCATGCGTTAAGGGGAAGCCATGGGAATGCATAACTCTTGCTGAGATGGCCCTAGGTTACACACTACCTAACGGCAGAGCAATCCACGGACCACTGATAGGTAGGGGCTCTCACGTACCCTCACAAACGACATACCTAGATCCTGAGACAGGTAAGGGAGAACCTAAGCCCTTCATGACTTTCGGGACTGGGGCTGTTGAGGTTGAGGTAGACCTCCTGACAATGCGTGTTAAGGTGCTGAAGGCAGTCACGGTTCTTGACACACCAGTAATTAATCCTGGGTTAGCTTTAGGGCAGGTCTATGGGGGTGCGGTAATGGGAATAAGCATAACCCTTAATGAGGAACTGAAGGTAGATCCTGAAGGCCGCCTGCTCAACCCTAACTTCACTGACTATAAGGTGGCTAGGGCTGAGGACATTCCTGATGAGATGGTTGCTGAGTTCTTGGGTGTTGGGCAGAAGAACGCTCCCTACGGAGCTAAAGGGATCGGTGAGTTAACCATGATTCCTTGGCCAGCAGCAATAGCTAACGCAATCCATAACGCAATAGGGGTCAGGATAAATGAATTACCCATAACTCCCGACAAGCTGCTTCAGGCAGTAATGCGGCAGAGGCCTGAATTGCTTGAGGCCCTAGAGAAGGAGCTTCTGGAGGCGAGTTAATTATGGCTTCAGTACTTCACTT
The DNA here is from genome assembly GCA_027083115.1 of Desulfurococcales archaeon. Classification (GTDB taxonomy): domain Archaea; phylum Thermoproteota; class Thermoprotei_A; order Sulfolobales; family NBVN01; genus S013-73. The sequence continues at coordinate 7,297 of JALWQN010000116.1, read as the reverse complement.
CAGGACAACCCTCCCTAACTTCACCTACCGCAGGCCATCATCACTTAATGAACTCCTTCAGCTTAAGGCAGAATTGGGTGGGGAGGCCTCACTACTTGCTGGGGGAACGGACCTGCTTGTGGATATGAGGTCAGGCATTAGGAGACCTAAGGTAGTGGTTGACGTTAAGGGAATTAATGAACTGCATCTTCTGGAGCACACAAGAGACAGGGGATTAGTTGTTGGTGCTTCAGTAACTTTAGGTGAGTTAGGGAGGAACGAATTAGTTAGGTTTAAGTACCCGGTGCTTTATGGAGCCATACGTAAGTTAGCTGACCCCTCATTAAGGGAGAGAGCGACCCTAGCCGGCAACATAGCTAATGCCTCACCAGCAGCTGATTCAGTACCACCACTACTGGTTTACGGGGCTAAGCTCGAGTTAGCCTCCCTAAGGGGGAGGAGGCAGGTTCCCTTAAGGGAGTTCTTCACGGGAGTTAAGAAGACAGTGATGAGGGAGGATGAAGTCATAACGAAAATAATCATTCCTGAACCCCCCGAAGGCTCTGAGGGAGAGTACTTTAAGGCAGTGAGGACCTCAGAAGATCTGGCGGTAGTGGGTATAGCTGCCTTATTCGCCAACAAAACAGAACCTCGGGAAAGGATAGTTAGGTTAGGTTTCGCTTCAGTGGCGCCAACGCCCCTCTACATGGATTCGGTTGAGGAACTATTCAGGAGGGACGCGCCAATCAATGAGTTAATTAAGGAAGCAATTAAGTTAGTGCTTAAGGAAGTTAACCCAATAACTGACGTGAGAGCAACTAAGGAATACCGGCTTCACTTAGTTAAGTACGTTACAGCCTACCTACTGAGGAAGTACTTGGGGTGAGCGAAGGTGGTTAACTCCCTAACCATAAGGCTTAAGGTTAACGGGACGGAGAAGTCGGTTAATGTCGAGCCTAACGAGAGATTGCTTGATGTCCTCAGAAACAAGCTCTACTTAAGCAGCGTTAAGGCAGGCTGCTTAAGGGGTGAGTGCGGTACCTGCACAATAATAATGAACGGCAAATTAACTAAGTCATGTCTCGTTCTTGCGGTCGAGGCTGATGGCTCAGAAATAACTACTGTTGAGGGATTAACTAAGGGAGGTGAGCCCACAGCAACCCAGAAAGCATTCATCGAGAAATTCGGTTTCCAATGCGGTTTCTGCACGCCGGCCTACGTGCTGGTGGCTCACTGGATTATTGAGAACATGCCTGGCGCTACAGACAAGGAAATTAAGGAATTACTTAATGCTGTAATATGTAGGTGCACAGGATATAAGCAAATTCTTGAGGCCGTAAGGAGGGCGAGGGAAATAAGGGAGGGAAGCACCTAACCATTTCATTCTTTACCTAATTTGTTTGCTTCCACGTGATTTTACGGAGAAATCTTTATTTTTCCGGTTTCCCCTAGGGAGATAGGTTTTTGGGATGAATACTGACTTAATTAAGCTGTCCGCCGTGCTCTTCATTACTGGTGTCTTTCTGGAGGGGTTAGCCCTACTTTTTCAGGGGTTAGCCCTATCAGCCCCGATTTACTTGGGGGGTAAGTTACTTACTCCTTCATTAAGGTTGCTTGCCTTAAGTTCATCATACATACTTAGTGGTTTGGTGGAGGTCCTTCTTGCTGCTTACCTATACATGAAGTTCCTTAGGGTTCCTGGACTCAATTACCTGCAGTTCCTTAGGGGAAGGGAGTCAGCAGTAATTATTGATTCTGCCTTAATCCTTCTCTTCCTTGCTGGTGTTGAGGGTGTCCTCAAGCTTAATCTTTCAGGGGGTATTGGCTTGCTTGTTTCAGCAACACTATTTACGTTAATCCTTCACCCTAACTTAATGAGGGCTGCTGGATTAGGGGGTGATGAGGTCCTTAATCAATCCCTTATTCTTTCCTCATCAATACTCCTTGCTTACGGTGGTTTCTCAACACGCTCAGTAATTGCTTTAGTTCATGTCGGCCTGATCTCAATACCTATACTCATTTACTCATTAACGCAGCTGATTAGGTTAGTTAACTTAATCCCCTTAAGTAAGGAATTAAGTCTTCTCTCATCCCTAATACTTGAGGTTTTCGTGGCTCTAGCGGTTTTGGCTGGGGGAGGAACAAACATATCTGGGGTTTACTTAGTTGGTCTTAACGCAGTAGCTACTTTCTCGGCAGGCCTTTACGTCGCTAGCGGGACGTTAGGCATAGTTACTGGGGTTCTCCTACTTATAGCCATAATAACTATCTACGCAAGCAATCAACTATTTAGGCGTGGGGTGCCTGAGGCCCACATACCTATGCAGATCTAGTTAATCAGTCAGGAAATACTGTTTCCACCGGCAACTAACCTTAATTTTCAGTTAAGTACTGATGAAGGTAGGGATGATGAGTGAGTGAAGAGGAATGCAGCACTTCATCTGATGAGTTAAGGTACGCTAAGGAGGACGTACTCAGGTTTTTGAGGGAGAGCGGAGGCTCAGCCACGCCGGAGGAGGTGATTAAGGATATTGAGGATGAGGATCTGGCGAAGGAAGGCATTAGGGAGCTTAAGGGTGAGGGATTAATTAGTGAGGAAGGAGGTAAGTTAGTCCTTACTGGTGAGGGCTTCTCTAGGGCTGACGAAGTATATAGGGCCCACAAGAGGGCTGAGGAGTTATTTAAGGACGTTATTGAGAACCCTCACCTAGCTGCTCACTCAATAGAGCACCTTAACCTAAACCTAGATTTTCTTTCGTCATTAAGGAAGGGAAGGATTAGGAGGCTTACGGACATGTGTGTGGGTAGGTGGGGGAGGGTTGTGGCCGTCCTGAACCCTAAGCCCTCAGTCATCTCTAGGGTCTTCGGCGTTGGCGCAGTAATTGGTAGGGTGATTAGGGTGATAGCGAAGAGCTACGGCCTAATAGTTATTGAGGCCGGCTACGAGAAGAGAACGGCAGCAATAGATGCTGAAATAGCTAAGTCAATACTTGTTGTTCCTGCAGCCCCTGACGAGGGTACTGAAACCTAAATTCCCTTACGGTGGTTTTCTTTGAGTAGGAAGGCCCTCTTACTAGGTCAGCCGAACGTAGGTAAGAGCACAATACTTAACGCATTAACTGGTGCCGGAGCACACACCTCGAACTACCCGGGAACGACTGTTGAGGTAACTAGGGCTAAGGCACTTATTGAGGGCGTGGAGTACGAATTCATCGATACTCCAGGAATATATAACTTATTCCCCAGCAGTATGGAGGAGGAAGTAACTGAGAGAGTCCTTACTGAGGAGGAGTATGAGGCCGTAGTTGTGGTTGCTGACGCAACAGCTATTGAGAGAAGCTTGGTCTTCATACTTCCGGTCCTTGAGTTAGGTGTGCCGGCAGTCATTGCAGTGAACTTCTGGGAGGAGGCCGAGAAGAAAGGAATAAGCATTAACTATAGGGGCCTTGAGAGCGAGTTAGGCGTCCCTGTAGTTAGGGTGAACCCTCTGAGGAAGGGAGGGCTTAACGAACTCATTAAGCGCCTTAAGGAAGCTAAGCCATCGAAACTCGAGATAATATATGATGACCACATAGAGAAAGCAGTGGCTGAGGCAATCAATTGCGTTAAGACACCCAAGGAGCTAGGTAGGAGAGGGATAGCTGTACGACTCATTGAGGGTGACCCAATATTCTGCCGACTCTATTCATGCGAGCACGCTGAGGGAGCCAGGAAGGAGCTGGTTAAGGCAGGCCATGACCCATACAAGGATATTGAGGTCGGTAGGGCCGGCTACGCTATGGAGCTATCCAGGAAGCACGTGGTGATACACCCGACACTAATTCCTGGCCTCAGCAGATTGGATAAGGCGTTAATCACTAACCCGCCCCTAGGCCTCCTAGCTTCCCTACTATCCATTAGTGCCTTAATACTCGTGACAATAGTTACTGGTAATGCACTTATCGACTTAATTAATGCGGACTTCGCCCCGTTCATCGACTCCCTAACATCCGCCCTCTCGACAAAGGGGTTCGCCGGGCTTATGGCTTCAATGAGTGTTAAGGCCCTATACGGTCAGTACGTTGCTGCATTCCCGTATGTCTTCATATTCTACCTGCTTCTTGTTTTTCTGGAGGATTCGGGCTTGCTCGCCAGGATAATGATTTGGCTCCACGCATTCACGAAGAAAATAGGTCTTCACTCTAAGGGAGTAATTCCCGTCCTCCTAGGCCTAGGTTGTTCGGTGCCGGCAACAATAGGGACTAGGGTGCTTCCCGGCAGGAAGCAGAAGATCGTGGCGATATCCATGCTTGCCTTCATCCCTTGCTCCTCAAGAGCATCAATAGTTTTCGGGGTTGCTGGCAGGGTATTAGGACCTCAGTACTCCCTAGCCATATACCTCCTTGGCTTCACACTAGCTATAGTGGTAGGTTACGCCATATCTAAGGCACTTAGGGCGGGGGAGGAGGCAGTCCTTATTGAGGACATACCTCCCATGAGGGCACCTAAAGCAAAGACAGTCCTCTCTAAAACTTGGTTAAGGCTTAAGGCCTTCATAATAGTTGTTACTCCATTAGTTATTGTTGGTGCCTTAATCTATGCTGCGGCAGTGTACGCTCACCTTGATACAGCACTAATCACTTTCTTAGCCCCCATAGCCTCAGTACTTAAGCTACCTCCAGGAACCCTCATACCCTTAGCCTACGGATTCCTCCAGAAGGACCTGGTGATATCCATGCTCGCCACCGTCTTAGGGACAGTTAACTTCGGTAACGTGTTAACGCCTCACCAGATAATGACCTTCACTATTGCCTCAACCTACCAGGTCCCCTGCATAATTGCTTTAGGGGCAATGATCAGGGAGTTAGGGTTTAAGAAAGCAATACCCTTATGGGTGTTCCTCGATCTCGTGGGCCTTACCGTAGCAGTTACTTACGCACGACTCTAAGCCAACCTATTTATTCCTCCAGCAACCTAATTCACGGTCAAGAGCATGTCGCGGGCTGAAGGAACCGAATTAATTCATGAGGTCTTCAGCGGATCAGGTAAGGTAGCTGTTTACGGCGTCGGTTACGTTGGTCTCTCATTGGTTGCTGTGTACTTAAGGAAGGGATTAAGGGTTATCGGTGTCGACATTAATGAAGGAAGGCTTAAGGCAATCCGTGAGGGCCGGCTATGGTTTAATGAGTTAGAGATTAAGGAAGCGCTTCAGAAGGGATTGAGTGAGGGCAGGCTAGAATTAACTGCTGACGGGGTTAACGCGTCAAGGAATAGCTTAATTAAGGTAATTACTGTGCCGGTGGATATCGACTGGTTCAGGAGGGAATACAGCTTCCACTCACTTAAGGCAGTATCTAAGGGCGTGGGTGAGGGGCTTAAGGAGGGTGACCTAGTAATTCTTGAGTCAAGCGTTCCCCCAGGAACTACCTTAGGTGTTGTGAGGCCGGCTCTCGAGGAAGCCAGTGGCTTAATTGCTGGTGAGGGCTTCCACCTAGCATACAGTCCGGAGAGGGTTTACGTAGGTAGGGCAGTTAAGGATATAGAGGTTAATTACCCTAAGGTCGTTGGTGGGGTTAATGAGGCATCGCTTAAGCTGGCTTCAGAGTTCTATAGGAGAATAGCTGAGAAGGGAGTTATTGAGATGTCCTCAACAACCGCGGCAGAGTTCGAGAAGCTTGCTGAAGGCGTATATAGGGACGTGAACATAGCCCTAGCTAACGAATTAGCTCTTACCTCAATGGCTTTAGGCGTGGACTTCTATGAGGTTAGGGAGGCAGCGAACTCACAGCCCTACAGCCACATACACCTACCGGGTCCTGGAGTAGGGGGTTACTGCATACCCCTATACCCCTACTTCCTCATGAAGCCTGCATTAAGTAAGGGACATGTTATGAGGCTAACTCAATTAGCCAGGGAAATAAATGAGGGAATGCCTTACGAAGTGATTAGGTTGGCTGAGGGATTAAGGGCTAAGGCAGGAATAAACCCGAAGAAAACTAAAGTAACTGTCTTGGGTGCTGCATTCAGGGGAGATATTGACGACACCAGGTTATCTCCAACGCACGACATAGTTGCCTTACTTAAGGCGAGAGCCTACAGGAAGATCGTCGTTCATGACCCGCTGGTGAGGAAGGATGAGGTGCTTGATGACTTAGGTGCTGAACTAACCGATAACTTAAGGAAGGCATTAGGAGGCAGTGAGTTAGTTATTATCGCAACAAAGCACTCAGCATACAGGGAACTAGGCATTAAGGACATAATTAACTACTCAGGGAAGGAACCAGTAATTATTGATGCCGTGAACGTGATTAAGAAAGACACTAGCTACAGCAAGTACCTGGCTCTAGGTGTTGGTAAGTAGATTAGGTGAAAAAGATTAAAGAATTAATGAAATGTCTATGTTAATTATTTCTTAATTTCCTCTTAAGCGCTCGCAGGCACTGAACTGCAAGGGATATCCTTCATGCTTGATGCCTCAATGAACGTGTCGTAGGTAGTGTCCCCAGAGGCCGTGGTCACCTTAACCATACCCCTAACTACTCCCTCAATAAGCACGCACGAACCTACTCTAGGGTTGTGGTTGAGTGTAGTCTGGTTGTACGTAACCCATAAGCGGTTAGTTGTGTTCATCGGGTTAGCGTAGAGGTCCTGCTTAGTTCCCCTGTAGACCTCGACCTCCATATTTCCTTTAAGGACCCTGCCACCAGGAGGAACAACATTGAATAGGTAGCCGGTTAACTTAACCTCAGCACCCTTAAACCCGTTCGGGTCCTTACCTAATGTGCTGTAGTTAGAGTCAACGAACAATTTATTGCTTCCTGAATTACCTACGCTCATTATGAACCTCATGAAGGAGTTCTGGACTTTATCCTCACCGATCAAACCAACAACTACTGCAGCAAGAACCATTAGGAGAATGAAACCACCGAATATCTTAAGTACTTTACCCAAAACTATCGACCTACTTCCTTAGGGGAGACCCTAATAAATTGCTCAAACTTAATCGGGGCCGGTTCGTGAGTTAACGTTAACGCTTACTGAAAGGATTTTAGGTATTTAGTTAATCTTTTATTACTGCATGTTTTTAGTATTTAGGTAATCGTATTGAGATACGATTATCGTGTTCCGTTTATTGATAGGGAGAATGAGTTAGGGGTTCTCGAGAAGGTGTTGGGTAGGGATGGTTTTGGTTTGGTTGTTGTTTTCGGTAGGAGGCGGGTCGGTAAGACAAGGTTACTGAGGGAGTTCCTTGGGAGGCATAGTGGTGCTTACTTCATGGCTTCTGAGCTAACATACCCTCAGCTCTGTAGGGAGTTCGTTAGGGTTGTTGCTGACTCCT
>JALWQN010000115.1 GCA_027083115.1 Desulfurococcales archaeon | reverse complement strand
GTAAGCATCCTAAGGCACAGAAGCTCTACGTAACTAAAGCAGGAACAACATCCTACAGCTTCACGATAGTGACTAACATAAGTAATATTAAGAAGGGAGAAGTGAGGGCCGCAGCAATATTACCCCCAAAAAACTTTTATGGAGTTATTAGTGAGGCAATGTATTGTAGCGATACTTTACCTAAGGAATGGATGGGCAAGAGACCCCCATCAGATAAGATCTTCACTAAGGAAGTAACTGCTGTTGTTGAAGAGCTAGTTAGAGAGGTTCGTTAATGTCAGGCAGCCGCCACCACATCATTAAGATCAACAAGACATTTAGGGTTCATCATTCATTTATTTCGTGGTTTAATACCTAAATAAGTTCATTTGCTGGCTTAAGTAAGGATCTAGCTCTTCCAGTCTTTTCAGGATTTTCTCAAAAACTTCCTTGAACTCAAGTACGCTAAACTCTCCGTAACCATTCAGCTTCAGGTTCAACATATTTATTTCCGCGAAGTCTATATCGCTTATTAAGCCCTTATCTAAAGCCACGGATGCAAGAAAAGTTATGTCTAGATCAGGAAGCGACACACCTATAAGAAGTAAGGAGGCCCTCAACAAAAGCGTCAGTGCTTCTTTCAGGATGTGCTTACTGCTGTTAAACGAGGTATTAAGGGCTTGCCCGTATAGCTTATAAGCCTCATTAAATAGCCTTAGTGAGTCGGAGTACGAACCTCTAATTGTTTTGAGCCTAACCATAACTCTAGCTCCATACAATTAAATCTCTATATTCGCGTGCATTCTTTTTAGGTCGTCCTCAGTTTTTCCTAAGATCTTCATCAGCTCTGAAACTACTGAGTCCAGAAATACTAGTGCGGTGATCTCGAACAGAGTTCCTAAAGGAGCAAGCGGCTCATACATCCCTATTAACTGCCTTATGTTGTAGTCATCTTCCACGCTTATTTTTGTTCTTCCAGGTATCTGTATAACAAGGTCCGAAACCTTACCAAGCGGCGAATCAGGATAGCTAGTTAAGGAAATTACTGAAGCACCTATAGACTTTGCTACTTCTGCTGCAGTAACGACTAACTTAGTTCTTCCTGAACCCGAGATCGCTATTACCACATCACCATTGTTTAGTGCAGGAACTATGGTTTCACCTAAAACGTAAACACGGAAACCCATATGCATTAACCTCATCGCAAAAGCCCTGCCAACAAGACCAGATCTTCCTGCCCCAATAACTAAAACCTTCTTATTTTCTCTATATGTTCTTGAGATTAATTCAAGAAATCTGCTTACTTCATCATCGCTTATGTAGTCAAGCGACTTAGCTAGGAACCTAGTGATCAGGGAATACGATTCCTTAAATACTTCCACTAATTCCCTTGCTTTCTTCTAGAAAGTCGGCTTATAAATTTGCGTCCTTGACTCAGCATAAAGCATACGTAATTAAGGTAATTTCTTAAGAATTAAATGGATGATGTAGGAGGTGATCTCGGAGTGGTGAAGAGATCTTGAGGTTGTCTGACTTTAACGATTTTCTGAATTTTCTGGAAATCCTTCATAGGGAAGGTAAATGCATTAATGGATTAAGTGAGCAAGACATCCGTAAAATCTCTGAGTTAGGTCCCTACTTCAGGAGCTTGGATGGAAGCATTTGCTTTAGATCCCTAGTTCCTGTGGCTCTTAAGGCACTCTCTGTGGGGGCTTCACCAGAGAGCGTATCAGAATTTCTTGACTGGAGGGATTTTGAGGCTTTAGTTCTTGATTACCTCTTGTTAAACGGTTTCGAAGTCATTAGATCCCTCAGGCTTAAGAGCAGACGTTTCGAGCTTGATGTTGTTGGCTTTGACCCTATAAGTAAGTACGCTATTGTTATTGACTGTAAACACTGGACCCCAGGCTACTCAAAAAAGAGTAAGCTTAAGGATGTAGCTAGGAAACATAGGGAGAAAGTCGAATTAATGATTAAGGACTGTGTCGTTCTTAAGGACAAGTATCCTTTCTTACTTAAGGCAGGATGGTTTGTGCCTGCAGTAGTTACGTTAACTGAGAGCTTGAGGGGCTACATAAATGGCTCCTTCATAATTCCTATAACTGCATTAAGCGACTTCATTTCTCACATGCAATATTATATTGATGTTTTGAGCGAATTCACTGGAAGAATAAAGAACGAGTGCAGAAACCTTGAAACTTAATCTTTTCAGCCAGCTAATTTTACTTATTTAGGTAGTGGCTGAGACGCTTGTTTGGTTAGTGGTAGACGAGTTAGTTACTGTGTTATTGCTGGCTGTTACTGTTGCGTTAGGTATTGATGTGGTATTAAGTATGGGTGGTATAGGTGTGCTTGGGAGAGTAGAGGTATTGGTTAGCGATTCCTTAGCTATTTCAAGACCATACCAACCGAGAACTATTGCTATAACCATGAGTGCGATGAGCATTAGGGCACCCGCAAAGTATTTACCGGAGTCTTTCTTCTTACTTGACATACCTCATACCACACACGATTTATGTCAGAGAATATAAGTTAAGCGCTTCCTTAACTCGGATCCTCAGGAAACCACACCCTATAGAGTTTTATAATCTGAACCAATAATCATGCTGGTCTCTGGTATGGTATCTGTAGCGATGATAACCCTCTATGCGGTATTGGCAGAAATTATGGTGTTGACTTTAATATCTACCAATAAGGAGCTTAAGGATAAATTAGGGAAGAAAGGAATCACAGTAAACCCATTCATGATTTTGTGGGATGTTGGGAAGGTCCCTAGAGTGAAGAAACTGACTGAGAGTAAACTGACGCGGCAGGTCTTCTTGATTGCTGGACTATTAAATTTTGCGGCACTTCTTGGCCTACTTTACTGGCAGGTTCTTCCATCATTATACAATATCTTCAATGTGTGGATTAGCGGCAGGGGCCAAGTTTCCTCCCCTTTTGTCCCAGTGATACCTGGTTTAACCATAAGTATCGAGTCCTTCATTTATATATTGCTAGCACTCTCAATAGGCGTTGCTTTTCATGAGTTTTTTCATGCCTTAGCCGCATACTCAGTTAATTGGAGGGTTGAGGCATGGGGAGTAGGTATATTCCTCATCTTCCCGCTTGCTTATGTAAAACCTAGTGAAGAAGACTACAGTAAGGCATCGATTAAGGCTAAGGCTACAGTATTAACGGCTGGTGTCCTAGCTAACACAATTCTCTTCCTTATAGCTGTTCCTCTACTTCCCCTCGTTACCTCCCAACTGAGTTTAGCGCCAACAATTATTGAGGTAGCCAATACTACCCCACCGCCTCCAGCAGTTAAGGCGGGGATCCAGGCACCTTCGGTCATTTTGTCGGTTAACGGAACTTCAGTAAAGAGTATTTACGACTTCATAAATCTCCTAAAAGAATATAGTAATAGAACAGTAGTTCTTGACTTAAAGCTTACACCGGGAAGAATAGTTAATGGTAGAGTGTACTTCGACACTTCTGAAGCAACCAATTACTTGGTGGTTAAGCCAGCAGGAGGAAAGATAGGTATTTACCTTGAGGATATCCCTACCTACAGAACCAGTTCATTAACTATAGCTGGAGTCAAGTTTCTTTACTGGTTTGAAATAATCAATATATCATTAGGCTTAATTAATGCAGCACCACTCTACATTTCTGATGGCGGCAGGTTAATATCTGATGCATTTGGTGAGAAGTACAGCATTCTAAATCACCTGGTTCAGGGAGGTACTGCAGTAGCAATAACTGCCTTATTGATAATTGGTTTAATAAGGTTTACTTAAGGCTTCATTAAAATCCTATTATTAAAATACCTAAGTAATGTCGCTAAGCTTAAATCCTCCAAAGCTTCAGCAATATCTAAATCTTGATAGAGTGATTTACCTACTATGATGACTCCATGATTTAGGAGGACAGCTACGTTGCACTTACTTACTGCTTCACCTGCAGCTTTAGCTAATTCGATCGAGCCCTCGGGTAAAGGCTTAACCTTTGAAATACAGTTGATGGATTCTCCCTCTATGTAATTGCTGAAATCAGTCTCTAGACCTAAGGAATAGAGAGCAATCGTTCTTGGATTATGCAAGTGTAGTACTGCCTTAACGTCCTCTCTCCTCCTGTAGACCTCCCAATGCATCCTCCATTCTATCGAGGCCCTTCTGCCACTTAGGGATACTTCAGGCTCGGACTCGAAAGGAACATAAACCATATCTTCAGGTTTTAGCGTGTGCTTAGGTATTTGGGAAGGGGTAATGTAAAACCCATCTCCCCACCTAAAGCTCGCATTACCTCCCAACACGTTCACTAATCCTCTAGCATGAGCTACCTTCATTACGTCACACAACGAATTCAACAATTTACCTAGTCTCTCATCTTTAGCAGACAATCACAACACCTACTCTTACCTAGTTACCTAAAAAGAAAGACAATATCGCTAAAAAAAGTTTATTACATTTGGTGCCCAAACAAAGTTAATGAGAGGGTGTGGCCCCCGGTAACGTCCACCCTTAATCGGTCTGCCGCTACCTCAAGCCATCCTCAGCCCGGTGACCCACGAACGTTGGCGTCAGGGGTTAGGTTGCTCCCTTCCGGGCCTGGCCAGATTCCCCCTGCAAAGGCGGTGAACGCCTCCCCTCCAGGAGGCGCTCCGCCACCGCCGACCCCGTGGGGCGGACCTCATAGTTGGTCTTGAGACGGCAGGCCGACTCGGGGCGGACGCTCCAGGTTACTGGCCCCGCTCTACGCCTTCGGTTGAGGGAGGCGGCGACCCTCCCAGCCCTACCCACACCCAGTAAGTTTAGTTATGGAAACTTATTAATTCTAGGTCTTTAGGACACTAAAGAAAATAAGGGTTAAGTATGTGTAAGCAGGGAAGTAAGAACTCATTCGGTAATTAGCTTAATGCGTGCAACTCCGTTCTTGACATTTATGAGGTAACTTTTTACTTTAGCTCTTGATGGTAAAGAAACTTTTCTCCTAATTTTTCTCCCCCTATAAATTAGGGAGATATTAACGCTGGTTGAATTAATTCTTTCAAGAACAACGTCCTCGGCTTTGGATCCATTAGCTTCAAGCAATATATCAATCTCAGACCCTCTGTCCCTGACCTCCACTAAGGGCTCATTAGAATAATGACTCAACATATCGTCATCCTCAATCTCTAAATCATGGCCGGACTTATTCCCAAAAGGCTCATTACCGCCTCTCTTACCCCCCATTCCTATCCCATTGAGGTAAATCCTTACCTACCGTATAAACGTTTACTTTCTGAGACCACTCTCTGAAAATACGTAAGTGTTACAAAAAACCATTAAGGACAAGTAATCGTTATGTAAAAATTAAGGTAATACTCCAAAATATTATTTTCACACATCTCCTCAAAGGAAAAGTAGTAGGGTCAAGGAAGTCAAAGAAAATGGAAGAAATCAACATATATGCTTTATACACATTTGATTACTGTGGTGATTTAAGTGATGGATGCGATCCTTAAGGCAGCTTCAAAGGCTGCAGAGTATTTAAGATCGTCGAAGAGGTCTTCTAAAATAGTCGGTCGTGGATCCTTTGGTGATGTAACTAAGGCGTTCGATAAGGAGGCAGAGGATATCATTATAGGTATGCTTAAGGATGAGTTCGGGAGCAATATCCTAATAGTTAGTGAGGAAGTGGGGGTTAATAGACCCCTAAAGAAACCTGATTATGTATTCATTATAGATCCTGTTGATGGAAGCACAAATTATGATGCAGGCATTCCTTGGGTTTCCGTATCTATTGGTGGGGCTAGATGGAGAGATGGAGAAGTGAGGATTAAGGATTTGGATGCTGCAGTTGTGTATGACGTTTTTGGAGGTAAGGTATACTCCTTCAGTACTGATGGTGGAGTGAAAATTAACGGTTCAAGTGCTACCCGGAGAGATCCTCCCGCTAAGGTATTACTGGGTTATTTTGAGGTGCCTGAAGCTTATGAAGTAGTGCCTAAATACTTCAAGCTAAGGGGAGGTAGGGAAGCCCTCAGGTCATTAGGTAGTGCAGCACTAGACATTGTTCAGGTCGGATTAGGGAATGCCGAAGCGTTCATTGACGCTAGAGCTAAGCTAAGGAATGTCGATATTGCTGCTTCAATAAGGATAGCTTCAGCCCTCGGTGCTGAGGCATGTGCTTGTGGTGGAAAACCAGCTCTTGAGATAAGGGTGGATGACTTAATTAAGGTTGAATGTGTTGGTGTTGGGTATGATAGGAAAAGGTATGAGTGGGTGAGGGATGCGCTCTCACCATGAACTAAAGCCTTAATTTATCGAGAACTTCCTCGAAGGATTCCTCAGGCCCTAAAACATAGTTGAGGAAAACCCCGGTTCTCCCATGCTTGTCCCTCCTCTGAAGCACCCTGACCCTCTCATAAACTGTCTCTATAGAAACACCAACAACCCTAGCCACATAATCTTCGTATTCCACTACCGGAGCTTCCTTATGGCCCTTCTCAGTAGGTATTATGAGGATTAAGTTCTTGTTGACTCCCGGAACCCTCTTCCCCTTCAGTATGTCCTCAATATCCAGTAAACCACCAAATCTGTAAAACTCCCACTCCCTAGCACTCAAGTCTCTTAGAGGAAAAGATACGGTCCTTGATCCTTTCAGATCGAGTTCCATGTATGCCTTAGGCGTAGATGAAGGAGTAGCCTTAACGACGAACTTATTAACTATATTAAACCCCTTAGTTTCCAGACAGAGCTCAACCCTATATGGCTCAACAACATAAGGAATAACTACGTCAACATCACTTCCTAAATCCACATCTCCCCTAGCAATAGATCCATGAGTAACTGCTTTAAAGCCGTATCCCTCTAAAGCCTCCATAATTCGTAAGGCATCCTTCCTTAATTCCTCAAGAACTCCCCATCTGACCTCATCATAAATTACTTCCCTAAACTCTGGTGATTTAACCACCTTATGTTTCGGGACCCTCATCACCTAATCCTCCTTAATTTAGCGTAAAAGAAGCCTATTGTTTCGTGCTTGTGTGGCCATGCTCTCATAGTCCCCTCAAGAAAACCAGGTTCATAGGGTCCTACGAGCCCAATCAACTTGATTCTCTTACCTTCCTTACTCAGCAAATACTCAATAACGTCCTCATTCTCCTCTTTAAGCATCGAACATGTTGAGTAGAGAAGTTCCCCACCAACCTTAAGCAACTTGATGCCTGCCTTAAGCAGCTCGTACTGAATCTGAGCAAACTTACTTACTTCATCCTCCATTAAACGCCATCTTAAGTCAGGATTCTTCATGATCGTTCCGTCAGAACTGCATGGAGCATCAACCAAGACCTTATCAGCTACTCCTTTACCCAGCTCTGAAGGAGCAGTTCTTCCATCCTTAACGTGAATAACAACGTTACTAATGCCTGCTATCCTTAATAGTTCCCTCATTCTCCCAACCCTTTTCTCATCAACATCGTAAGCATGAATCACTCCCTCATTATGCATTAATTCCCCCATTAACTCGGTCTTCCCTCCAGGCGCAGCAGCCAAATCAACAACAAAATCGTCTGGCTTAGGATTAAGAAGTATTGGTGCTAAAGCGGCACTTTCCTCCTGAATAATTACTTCACCATTCTTAAAGGGCTTAAAACTATCAAAATTGAAGGGTCCCTGAAATCTGATGACTGTTGGCACAATTTTCGATACAGTAATGTCTTTAGCTCCTGAAGAGGACAACTCCCTAATAATTTCTTCAACGTTTGTCTTTAGAACGTTAACTCTTACACTTAATTTAGGCTTCGAATTTAAGGCGTTAAAATATTTTTCTGCTTCTTCCCTCCCTATAAGCCTGACAATTCTCTCGATATACCATGAAGGGAGAAGATACTTGAGTTCTAGATTCTCTTCTAGGCGGGAGGGTTTAGGAACGTATTTCCTTAACCCCCAAGAAGTATCAAAGAACCACATACCCGTATAAGGATGTGATTTCCTAGAGAGGAAAGCCGATAATCTTTTCCTAACTTGATATGGGTTCTCGAAAGTTACCCACCCCCTACTGAAAACCTCTAACTCTATGAAAACACGGAGTGCAGACCTTAAGTAAGGGTCTAGAAGAAGGGAGTTAGTCACTCCTGTAATGTTTTTAATTATTTTATCTAGAATTCCCTGCCTCTTTAGAACTCTATAGAATATGGAAGTCAGTATAGGGTCCTTATCAGTACCGCTAACACCAAACTTATTGAATACGTCTCTTTTCGCCTGCTGCGAGGGCTTTATCTCTTCTGCTGCCTTCACAGCAATAGATAATATCAAGACATCCTTCCAGCCCAACTTAACTTTATCTCTCCTCATTATATCTACCTACCCTGACCTATATCTTGCTCATGATAGCGTTCGAGCTCTTCGAATATAGCGTTTCACTGCTTAATTACTTAAACAGGAAGCTAAAACTATGTCTATTAGGTGCAGAAATGAGTGAGAGAGTACTGAAGGCCTTAGCTATCGTTATGTTGGTAGCTACTGCGCTAGCCTTAAGGGTTTCTGTAGCTCCTTATTCCAGTGGGTCAGACATACCTCAGTTCGCTGGTTTTGCGGACACTTTCTTAAAGCATAAATCCTGTTTCTACTCTTTTGCTGGAGGCAGTAACGCAGTAGCTGAGGGATGGCCATATAATTGGCCCTACGTTTATGGACCTATCTGGATTTACGCTTTAGGCATTTTAAGACTCATTGCCCCACAACCAGTTAAGCATTTCTACATACATAGTCACTATTACGTGTTTGCCCCTATTACCTGGATTGTTGCTGTTAAGTCAATCCTTATAGTTACTGACTTAGTTGTTGGTCTACTCATACTTTACGTGATTTATAGGTGGAGAGGATTTAGGGCGGGGTTTCTAGCGTCTGCCGCATACTTACTGAATCCAGTAACTATCTATGTCTCAAGCATTTATGGGATGTTTGATTCCTTAGTCGCCTTGTTCTTGGTGTCTTCATTGGTTCTTTACGAGCTAAGAGACTCTGTTTCAGGCATACTATCTAGTCTAGCTATATTAACTAAGCAGGTTGCTACACCAGCAACACTACCGTTAATTATTGACTCGGTACTTAATTTAAAGAAGAAATGGAGGTACTTAATTTACGGCATCGTTACCAGCATACTAATTTATCTCCCTCTAGTTGGTTTATGCCCTCAGTCACTACATGACGCCTTAAGAGCCCTTCTAGGCATTAACCTCAAAATAACTTATACGGTACCTATTTCTTACAGCTTTAACGGCTTCTCATCTCTAGCTACATACCTCCATTATCATTTAGGCAGCAATTACCTGTGGGTCCTGAAGTCATGGTTTATTCCTTATATAATCCTTCAAGCCATGACTATAATCTATTACTTAAGAAGTAAGAACGTTCTAGTCTCATCCTATCTTTCTTACGTATCCTTCATCGCGACATACTGGAGAGTAAATTACCAATACTTAGTGACCTTAGTTGCTTTGTCCTTGATTTCATTACCTAAGTTAAGGAAGTTAAGCACAAAAATCGTTTCTGTCACTTCTTCGGTGATCTTTCCAGCGATATGGCCAATTGCTTTCCCAACTAGTTGGTGGTTTCACGTACATATCGAGAATCCTAACCAGTATTTGATTAGCTTAGTTAATTCCTTAACGCTAATGATATTTAATGACAGGTTTTATGTGGTTTACTCCTTGGTTCTTACCTCACTACTTTACGCGACTGTAGCCATAGTGTTGGGGACTCTCTTCAGAGGCAAGGACCGAAAGCAAAATATGCTGAATCATTGAGTTAACTCTTTAAGGATTTTAAGGAGTTCCCTACCATTATCGAGCATTCCATGATCGTTATTTAGGAAAGCATATATGGCCTCGCCACCCACACCTATTAGAGCCTTAGCTATTTCCTTAAGTTCGTCTTGAGAGTAATAATGAGAGTACCAAGCACTTCTTCCATGAAGTCTTAAGTAAGTGTATGGGCCCGACCTACCATAATAAATCACTTCGGGGGAGTCCACACTAACGAACGTTATGCCTAGGCTCCTAACCTCCTTAATTACTTCCTCATTAAACCATTCTGGACTCCTAAACTCTAAAGCCAGCCTCCAGCCAAGGCCTACTGCCTCGGAAAATAACCTTAATTTCTGCAAGGATTTCTCACTTAACTTGAACTTTGGGGGCAACTGAGCTAAGTAAAAATCTATGTAAGGATCTAAAGAACTGAATCGTTCCCTAAATTTTTCCCATAAAGGTAATGAAGACTCTGAGAGCAATCTTTTATGAGTGATTGAGTTATGGATTTTTACGGCCCACCTTAAGCCACTAGCTCTGGATTTTCTGGCCCAACCCAAAACCTGGTTCTTGAATGGAAACCTGTAGAAACTAGCATTCAGTTCCACAGCATTAAGTCCGGAGTTCCTTACATACCAATCCAGCCCGTCAGGATTCCAGAAGTAAGCCCAGCCACTAGTGCCTACGTAAACCCTCAATTTCTTTACCATTTTTGACATTCATGAGAAGACCTAAAAAGCTCTAAAATCTTAGTAAGCATGCAATCTAGCTTTTTCAGATCATTTATAGTTTCCTCCAGTTTTCGAGCATGTTCCTTACTTCTGACATGCTCTTTGAGTTCCTCATCAAGTAACTCAATTATTGGCCTAGTGTATGTCTTGAGAATCACCTCAGGCTCCTTAATGAGTATGGAGGAAAAGACTGGCTTAGGAACATAGTATTTTATTTTTCCTATCTTCCTGCTAATCTCAACCATGTGTTTACCCTGAAGTTGTCTCAAGGAGTAAGAAACTGAAGAAATACTTAAACCCGATATCTCAGATATTTCCTTAATGCTTAATTCCTCTTTGGGACTTAGAAGCAAGTACGCATATACCGCACTCTCCCTATAGGGAATCCCCCATCTCATCAATAGGTTAACAATCCTGCTGAATAGTTCCTTATTAAACTTTATTTTACTCAATCTATACATTACCGACTTAACAATATTAATAAATATTTTAAAAATTTGCTATTTATTTTAAGCTACTTCATTAATAGATGTTGAAATAGGGCTTGATTTAAACTCTTGAATTAGGATTTGCTACTCAATCAAGTATATCAAGAACCTTGTTGATTTTCAGTAGGGTGCTTAAATTCAGTGGCTTCAGAACACCTAAAATTATTTGGCGAATTATTTAGCAGAGCTAATAGAACAGATTACTTACCTATAATTGTTGTTGAAGGAAGAGGGGCTAAAGTTAGGGATTCAGGAGGCAACCAATATATTGATCTCTCAGCTAGTGGTGCTGTGATGGTGCTCGGCTATGGTAATGATGAACTCAGAAAGGAAATTAAAAGGCAGGTTGATAAGCTAATTCATTATACTTATATGTACGGAATGAATGAGCCAGCCTTAAGGCTGGGTGAAGAATTGCTCAAGATTTCTGACATTGATGAGGGGAAGGTGCTTTATGGCTTAAGCGGTACCGACGCCGTCGAATCTTCACTAATTTTGGCTAAAGCATATACGAAAAGAGAATTAATTCTTTCATATAATGGAGGGTTTCATGGGGTCTTCCCTCTCAGTGCTGACGCCTCCTGCATTAATTTAGAAAGAAAGGTTTGCGAATTAATTAGATGCAGTAAGGAAACCATATGCTTACCTTATCCTGACACCTACAGGTGCTCAATACTTAGAGGTGATAAGGACTGCAAAAAGATGTCTTTAGAGATCCTTAAGGAGACATTAGAGGATCTAAGTAAAGCCAATAAATTGCCAGCTGCTTTAATAGCTGAGCCCATCCAGGGGGATTCAGGTATAGTGGTCCCTCCTGAAGGATACTTTAGGGAGGTAGCAAGAATCCTTAGGTCTTACGGGATCCCTTTAATCATTGATGAAATACAGACAGGCTTAGGCCGTACTGGTGAGTGGTTTGCTTATCAGTATGAAGGAATTAAACCGGACGTAGTTACTTTAGGTAAGCCTTTGGGCGGGGGTTTACCCATAAGTGCAGTAGTTGGTGAATCAAAATTAATGGATTCCGTACCTACCATGGGTTTGGCTTTCAGCCTGTCTGGAAATCCTGTGACGGCCACTGCTGCGTTAACAGTAATAAATGAAATTAGGAAGAACAAATTACTCAAGAAAACTAAGGAATTAGGTAATTACGTAATTAGGGAGTTAAGATCCTTCATGAAGAAACACGAATTAGTGGGTGATGTTAGAGGTAAGGGCTTAATGATCGGCGTTGAATTAGTTAAGAATAAAGAAACTAAGGAAAGAGCTAAGAATGAGACAAAGAAGGTAATCTACAGAGCTTATGAACTAGGTGCTATTGTGTTATCAGTCAGGGAGAATGTTCTGAGGATTCAGCCACCCCTAACCATAAATAAGGAAGAACTTATTGAAGGAATAAACATCCTTGAGGAAGCCATAGAGGATGTAGAGGAAGGTAAAGTGAATGATGAAGCCTTAAAGATTGTTAGGGGCTGGTGAAACACATCCTCAGGAAAATTTTAAATAATTAGTGCTTCAGTTCATTCATCAATTACTAATTCCAGCAGAGTGTCCTCCAAATTCCTTCTCCACCTAATTAGTAATTCCTTGCTTGGGTAATTATAGGGCTCTTTGCTTGGTGGCTCATTATAGAAAGGCCTATTGCATCCAGGACAACCTCTTGTAAGGAATGCTTTACTTACTTCGCTGAAGGAGCGAATAAATGATGACTTAATATAGGGGGTGCTGCCCCTAAACACTACGAAATCTCTCCACCTAAGCCCTTTCTTCATCAGATATAGAGCTAGTTGCGAGAAACGGTATTTTCTTAGCGAGGGTGGTTCATTATTAGCCATTGGTGTACCTTTAATTGGAGTGAAAGCAAATAATGAGATTTCAGAACCCATCTCATGAAGTACCTCAATAATCTTGAGAATGTCCTCATAGGTCTCTCCAAGACCAACTATTAAATGGGTCACTACCCTCCCACGCCCAAAAATCCTTATGCCTTCCTTAATGAACGTAAAGTATATATCCCATGGGTAGGGTTTAAGGATTCTTTTTCCTATTCTTGGAGTGACAGAATCTAGTCCTACACCTAAATAATCCACTCCCTCATCACGAAAAGCAATTAATTCTTCTTTAGGTACTGGAGTTATTGATAGGGAGACATCCTTACCTACTGAATTAAATTTCTCTGCAAGTTCGTGGGCTTCCTGAATGAAGTTCTTCTTAATTATTGTTTGTAGGCAAACTCTCCTAATGGGAGAGAGGCTTAATGCCTTAAGGAGCCCACTGACTTCCTTAACTGGCCAAAGAATCCTTGAGAGAAGCTCCTTATTGGCTACTGAAAAAGAAGACTGAGAGCAGAAAGCGCAGGAGGCGGAACATCCTGAATTACTATACTGCATTACGTAAGCGACTCCAGGAGCTGCTTCAGCGTCACCGTGCTCCATGCCCAAATAAAAAAGTGTTCCTAAAGAGACCCTAACCTTCACGGGATTAACCTCATAAAATACTTGATAAGGTTTATTTAAGGTGGTTGATTTGGGGATTAAGTTAAGGCTCATTATTGATGAAGGGAGCGGTTATAAGCACATGGCCATTGATGAAGCACTCCTTTTCTTAAGGGCATTAAGGAAATCACCAGATACCTTAAGGCTTTATGTGTTTAGGCCCTCAGCAATAACATTAGGTTATTTCCAGTCTGTATCTGACTCGGTGAACATAGATTATGCTATATCAAATAACATACCTGTTGTTAGGAGAATAACGGGTGGTGGATCCGTATACCATGACTACAGCGGTGAGGTAACATACTCCATTATTGTTGGGGAAGATGAGATTCCTAAGGGCTATCCTGAAGCATTCGAGTTCTTGGCTATGGGCGTTATTAAGGCAGCTAGGTACTTAGGAGTTAATGCCGAGTTTAAGCCACTTAATGATGGGGTAATTGATGGAAGGAAATTCTCTGGTAGTGCTCAGGC
>JALWQN010000114.1 GCA_027083115.1 Desulfurococcales archaeon | reverse complement strand
ATAAGCGCTTATAAACAAAAATAGTTTATGCGTAAAGAAAAGTGTTTAATACCTAATAAATTAATTTTAACGGCGATAAAAATGAGTTTGAATAAAGAAAAAGAAAATAAGTTCAGCGAATGGTTTGGTGTCCCAAGGAAGGAGATACCTTGGTATCCTAAAATTGATCCAGGAGTGTGTGTGGGTTGCGGTTTATGTGCAGTAGTATGCGGAAGGAACGTGTACAGTTATGACTTCGCTAGCAAAAGGCCAGTTATTGTTAATCCCTATAACTGTTTGGTGGGATGTACGACATGCGCTAACTTATGCCCAACAGGAGCCATTGAATTCCCGAGCGTTGAAGTAGTTAGGGAAGTGATAAGGAAATATAAGGTCTTTCTTAAGGTAAAGGAGTCCCTAATAAACAAGTATCGAGGGAAATACGTAAAATTAATTGAGGAGTACAGGATGGAGCAGGAATACGAGAAGAAAAAAGCCGAAGAAATAAAGTGACCATTTTCGCTAAAGACTATATTCTTTCCCTGCAAGATTTATTTGATCAGGTTGGCTAGCATACGAATAAATGCAAGAAGTAGGACGTGGATAGTTTTATTTATTGTTTTAGCGGGAAGTCTTCAAGTTATTAACTCAATTGTTGCGAATGCAATACCTATTAGGCAAGACCCTAACATGAATGTCGAAGGAGAGTTTGTTGTAGGGATTAATAACATTACTAACGTAATTGAAAAACTAGGCACACAATTTAACGACACTATCCTCGCGAAATACCGGAACGAAATACTGAGTAATGCTTCTTCAGGAAATTTCACCTTAGTTAATGAATTACTTAATGAGCTAAGAACATACCTAAGATCGAATTATGCCAATAAGTCATTGACGGAGGAGGAAGCTTCAGAAATTTCTTTAATATCATCGACCAATAAAGTGAATTCTAATGCTGTATCAGTGAACGTGACTAAAGCCCTGCAAATCTATGCAGAGTTAATGAAAAATAAAGAACTGCTTAAGACCCTACAGAAACTTAATGTGGGAGGAACTAACTCATTAACTCCATCGGAATCGGAAGACCTTCTTAATGCCTTAAGCAAGATTATCTCCGTTATTGAGAAATCACCTACCAGAACAGAAAACTTTCCCCAGCCGCCTAAGCAAACAAGCTCTCAAGAAGGAATCAATTTCTCAAGCTTGTATGAACTTCCAAAATTGCCTACTTCTCTACCTGTATCCAAAGTTAGCACCAAACAATTATCTTCCTTTAAATTCTTAGTAATTACACTGTTTGTCTTGACAGTAATTGCGGCAGCTATCTACGCGATACTAAAAATAAAACCTGAAGCAACTAGGTCACTGAAGAAGTACGTGGTGGCAACATTCACTAAACTAACTACTAGGGCAGGAAACATTAATGACCCCATCATTAAGGTATACGCTTTGACTCTAAAACGGCTTGAATTATATGGCTTTAAGAAATCTCCTTATGAAACGCCGCGTGAGTTCCTTAATAGGATTAAAATCAAGGAGTTTAGGGATGTTCTTGAGAAATTAACCTCAGCATATGAAGTTAGGGCCTACAGCCGTAGAAGACTTGATGAAGAAGCAATTAATGAATTACTTAAGCTAGTTAAGAAGGTGGTTGGCCCTGCCTGAATATGAGCCCAAAATAAGGCTATTTATTGTTTTACTGTTTTTCCTTGGATTGATGGCTTCCCTTTATGTGCCTACTTCGGTAATTAAACTTACTGCAGACCTCTATGAGGGAACAGCAAGCCCTCATAATAGTGACTACCTGGGTACTTCATCACTCGTAAACCTCCTAAAGAGCCTTAATTATTCTGTGGATATAGCCGAAACGCAGCAAGACTTCATAAATCATTTAAAGGATAAATGTCTAGTCATCATTATTGCTCCAGATAATGAGGCTACCCCACAATTAATTAATGCTCTCCTTAAAGCTTACATAACGGGTAGAGCAGATATTTTGATTGCTGACGAAAACATAACTTCAAATAAGATCCTTAAAACCCTGGCAAACGTTGAGATCGATGGTAGAGCAATATTCTCGTATCAACCTAATCCCGAAGGTAAGAGAACACCTTTTCCTGAAGCGATCATGAGTCCTTACCTAAGAAACAGTAATTACGATGTGGTAACGTATATATTCAAGCAACTAACTCCAAGCAAGATAGGAACCTATAGAACACTTAAATTGATGGTCCCCCCAAACAACGTCAGCCAAACCCTCTTGAGGCTTAATTGGGCTTCATTCATAAAACCATATTCTAACAAAACAACCTTGAGCTGGATCAAGGGGTACTACCTTCTCGGAACCACGACGGGATTAATTGACTTAAATAATGACGGGAAACTACAAACTAATGAATTAGGTATGCAACCAGAAACTCTTATCTCAGTAACTACTTCAGGAACTGTTGGAGGTAACCTTAAGAAAACCAAAATACCGTTACTGATTGAGGGATTAGCTATTCCCTCCAAAGCTGGTAGCGTACTATTTGTTTTTAGCGATAGTTTCCTCTTCACAAATCAGGCCTTAGCTCCAGAGAATTCACCTTATAAGACATATCTAAAAGAACTCCTTTCTAACACTTTATTGTGTAAAAAAGTAGTAATATGCGATTGCCTTTACCGAGTTAATCCCGAAGCCCTAAAAATACCTTATCATCCAGCCATCTTAATTTACTTTGCTACCTCAATTCTCCACCTATTCGATAATAAAATAACTCAAGCAGTCAGTGAAAGTCCATTAATATCTATCTCCGTAGCAACTGTCTTAGTTCTTCTTACAGCTCTCTTAATCTCTAAGGCGATAGGAGGGAAGACGTATATGAATATAGAACCTTCGGAAGTGGAGGAAATAAGCGTCATAGCTGAAACTGAAGTTAAGAAATCATTACTTAAGGGAGGACCTATAAAGAATCCTAAAGAAGCAATAAAATCAACTTGGGAGATACTAAATTACGTTTTCCAGAAAGTTCTTGGACATACAGCCGAAGAAATCCTTAACAATCATGATGCACTATTGTCTACAGCTGAAGCTTTAGGCATTAATCCTGAATCCTTTAAAAAGGATTTAAGATGGCTACAAGCAATTTACCTTAAAGCAGAAGGAAAATCAGTCCTGCCAATATTTGTTTTTTGGAGAAGGGCTATAAAGAAATACGTAATAGTAAGTGATAAGGTCCTTAATTATGTTGGGTACACACTACTTAAGAAAGGAGGGTTGAGAGGAATTGAGTCAATACTTCACTAAATCTTCGCCTTCATATGTTAAGGAGCTAACGGATTCCGTGATTAAGGAAGTCAAGAAAATAATTGTAGGTAAGGAATACGTTGTTAAATATATTCTGACATCCTTATTCGTTGGCGGGCATGTACTTCTTGAAGGTGTTCCAGGAGTAGCTAAGACCCTGATAGCGAAGACAGTGGCTAAGGCCTTTAACATGAAATACTCGAGAATACAAGCGACTCCTGACCTCCTTCCCTCAGATATTATAGGTACCTTTGTTTTTGACCCAAAAACAGGGGACTTCAAGCCCCGGAAGGGACCTATTTTCGCTAACATAGTTCTTTTTGATGAAATCAATAGGGCCTCACCTAGGACTCAGTCAGCCCTTCTTGAGGCTATGCAGGAGGGTCAAGTAACTATTG
>JALWQN010000113.1:2682-14032 GCA_027083115.1 Desulfurococcales archaeon | reverse complement strand
TACTGAAGGAACCCTGGAACAACCCAGGAACTAACCTACCATCCATCCTTAACAAAACAGCGTTAGTTACTCCTAACCTCTCAACATTACTCCTTAACGCCCTAACCCTAACCCTAGATATGTCTACAGCAAGAATACCTCCCTCATTACCCATTAACTCAGCCATATGGGTTGTCTTACCTCCTGGGGCGGCAGCCAAATCGAGAACTAAGTCATTCCTGCTCGGCCCAAGCATTAAGGGAGGAATTAACGATGCAGGCCCCCTATACAGGTAGTACATGCCAATCAGGTGCTCGTGGAGATAACCTAACGACCCCCTCCCCCCACCACCGTAGGCCTCAAAACAGTTACTGCACCACCCAGCACCCCTCAGAAGGACGTCAGCCTCCCTCAACCTCCTAATGACTTCCCTGCAATCCCTGACCTTCAGCATATTACATCTGATGAATGGGTTCGGGCTGGCTTCGAAAGCCCTAAGAAGTTCCCTAACCTCATCCCAGCCACCTAAGATCTCCCTAAACCTCACGATCATGTATGGCCTGTAACCGTACTCCCTAGCTAACTCCCTAGCTATCCTGCCTGCCTTAACCCTACGTCCCAGCCACCGGCCTAAGTCAGTCACCTCACTAAGGGAAGGCATCCCCACAACCCTCAAACCTTCATTAAGGTACTGAAGCAATAAATAGTTAGGTGGGATTAATGAGTGCCTCAACAAACGAATCAAGTGAGGAATGCGTTAGAGCACACCTAAAAATATACGGAATAGTTCAGGGGGTGTTCTTCAGGTCTAGCATGAGGGACCTAGCAATATCTTTGGGTGTCAGGGGATGGGTGAGGAACTTGCCTGACGGAAGCGTTGAGGCAGTCGCTGAGGGACCTAAGGAAGCTGTTGAGGAACTGGTTAGGTGGGCGCATAGGGGGCCCCCGACAGCAGTAGTGGATAGGGTTGAGGTGGAGTACTCCAGATGTGAAGGAAGGTTCAAGGACTTCAGGATAAAGTATTCTTGGTGGTGAGGCATGAAGGAACCCCTAGAGTACGAGGTCAAGATACCCGTGGATAACTTAAGGAAGCTCAGGGACTCCCTTAGGTCATCAGGCTACGAACTAATGGGTGAGGTGGAGGAAACAGACTACTACCTTGACCTAACACCCTGCGTAGGTATCAGTAAGGAAGACATAGCTTATAGGGTAAGGTTAAGGAAGAACCTGAGGTCAGGTAAGGTCGAGGGCGAAGTAACCTATAAAGGACCTCAGCTGGAGGAAGGAGTTAAGGCAAGGGTTGAGTTAAGCACCCCAGTAAGGGATCCTGAAGCTCTCATCAAGGCGTACACTCTAATGGGTTTCCGCCTCTATAGGCTAAAGAAACACAGAGAAATATACAGGAGAAGAAATCATGCAGTAACGGTATACTTAGACGATGTTGAGGGCTTAGGTAAGTTCGTTGAAGTCGAAGTAATGAATCCAGAAAGTAAGGAAGTATACCTGAAGGAATTAAGGAAGGTTAAGGAGGAACTAGGGCTTAAGGAAAAACCGGAATTAGTTACTCCCTACCTAACAATGCTTATTGAGGGGATGAAGAAGTGATGAAACTAATAGCATATCTAACCGACTTCGGGCTTAAGGACCCCTACGTAGGGATGATGAAGGCGGTGGCTAAGTCGTTATGTCCGGAAATACAGTTCATAGACATAACTCACGAAGTACCTAAGTATAACGTGACTTTAGGCTCACACATACTCAGGATCTCCAGGAAGTTCTTCCCTGAAGGCACAGTGTTTGTCGGTGTGGTTGATCCGGGAGTAGGTAGTGAAAGAAAAGCTATCGCATTAATTACTGAGGGAGGTAACGCCTACGTAGGGCCTGACAATGGTCTCCTCACCTCAGCAGCGAAGGAGGAAGGAATTAAGGAGGCCTACGAACTAATTCCTGAGAAAGCAGGGTTAAGGAAGGTCTCCCACACCTTCCATGGCAGGGATCTATTCACTCCTGCAGCGGCATTAATTGCTTGCGGGGTAAGGCCGACATACTTAGGTAAGCCAATCAGCCCTAAGGAACTGATTGAGGGAATGAAGCTGCCTAAAGAACCACAGAAATTAAGGCATGCCGTAGTGGCTGAAGTAATACATGCTGATGACTTCGGAAACATAATTACTTCAGCAAGCCTTAAATCAATCCAGGAATTCCTTAACGCCAAGGAAGGCGACCTAATTCAGGTAAGTGCCGACGGCGTGAGGTGGAGGGAAGCGAGAATAGTTAAGTCATTCTCTAAAGTCTGTGTAGGGTGCTTCGCCATCTACGAAGGCAGTTACGAGTTGGCTGAGGTAGGAGTTAATCAAGGTAATGCCAACAAAGAACTAATGCCTGAAGCAAGGATATACTTCAGGAAAGAAAGTTAAGGAAGCCCACAACAGAATCCCTTAATATTAAAACCTCAACTAACCCATTAAGTAAGGGTTAAGGTAATGTGGTCTGACGTAAGGAGGGCACTATATCCCGGCAGGTTCCAGCCAATCCATTGGGGTCACGTCAGCGTAATTAGGTGGGCACTCCAGCAGGTTGATGAGTTAATTATTGCTGTCGGTACTGCCCAAGAATCCCACACAGTAGTTAATCCCTTCACCTCAGGAGAAAGGGTCGTGATGATTAAGGAAGCGCTTAAGGAAGCAGGGCTTGAGTTAAGCAGAACATACGTTATTCCCGTGCCCGACATACTTATGAATTCGGTTTGGCCTTACTACGTCCAGATGTACGTCCCTAAATTCCAGTATGGAGTAGCTAGGAACCCGTTGGTCCTCAGGTTATTTAAGGACGCAGGCATAAAGACATTAGTTCCCCCACCCTACGACAGGATGAAGTACTCATCAACAAGAATAAGGAAGCTGATTCTTGCAGGCAGTAACGAATGGAGGGATCTAGTACCTAAGTCAGTGGCTTCATTCATTGATGAGGTAGGAGGTGCAGAAAGGCTTAGGGAAATCATAGGGGTTGATTAGGTGAAGGTCGTAGATGGCTCATACGGTGAGGGAGGCGGACAGATCCTTAGGACGGCGGTAGCGCTGTCATGCATAACAGGCGAAGACATAAAAGTAACTAATGTGAGGGCCAAAAGACCTAACCCGGGCCTCAAGCGTCAGCACCTAACAGCCCTTAAGGCGGCCGCAACAATATGTGGGGCAAGAGTCGAGGGCCTTAAAGTAGGTTCTAAGGAGGTGGTTTTCTCACCCAACAGCATCTCAGCTGGTAACTTCAGGTTTGACGTAGGCACTGCCGGCTCAGTAACCCTAATCCTCCAGACCCTTTTGCCGGTAGTCGCTTACGCGCCGTCACAAGTAACTCTAGAGCTCTCAGGAGGCACGGACGTGCCTTGGTCACCACCAATAGATTATGTGCGTTACGTGATGCTTCCTCACCTAAGAAAACTAGGTTATGACGTCCTACTCAAACTGATTAGGAGGGGACATTACCCTAAGGGAGGGGGGCTGATTCAGGTTTACGTTCCCTCACCACCTAAGGGCTTCATCCCCCTCAAGCTCTTGGGCAGAGGGGAAGTTAAGGAAGTTAGGGGCTTATCCCACTGCGTTAAATTACCTAAGCACGTGGCTCTAAGGCAAGCTAAGGCGGCTGAAGAAACCTTAAGGGAGGGAGGCGTTAAGGCCCCAATAAATATTAGGTTAGAGCATTATGAGGGTAAGGAGGACCCACATAAAGGCCCCGGATCGGGAATAGTTCTTTGGGCCCTAGCCGGTAAAGCACTACTCGGTTCTGACGCTCTCGGAGCTAAAGGAAAGAGAGCCGAGGTCGTAGGTAAGGAAGCAGCAAGTAAACTACTTAAGGACTTAAGCACTGGTGCAGCACTAGACATGCACATGTCCGACAACATACTCATTTACCTGGCCTTGGCTGAAGGGAACTCAGCAATTCATGGTGCGGAATTAAGTACTCACGCACTAACCGTGATTTGGTTAATTAAGCAATTCCTTCCCGTAACAATAGATGTTTTTGGAGAGGCCGGCAAGCCCTTCAAAGCAGTGTTTAAGGCAACGAACACATAGATTCTCTACTAATAAAATAGCTTTAAATTCCTTACTGCATTAAGTTGAAGGTGCTGGAGAATGGTCTTTAAGGAAGGAGATATGCTGCTGGCGAATTACTCGCTATTTATTAAGGAGACAGGGGACCTCGTAGAAACAACTAAGGAGGAAGTAGCTAAGCTCTACAAAAAGTATGAGGAGGATAAGGAATACGCTCCTGAGGTCTTCATTATTGGTGAAGGAAGGTACGTGAAAGGAATTGAGGAAGCCGTCAAGAACGCTGAAGAACTCAATAAGGAGTACGAAGTAGAGATACCACCCGAGAAAGCTTACGGAGCCAGGGACCCAAACAAAGTGAAGGTCTTCTCCAGGAAGATATTCATAAAGAATAACGTGGTTCCCGAGGTAGGTAAGGAAGTAACTGTAGGTAACTCAACAGGCAGGGTGATAGCTGTCGGCGGGGGGAGGGTAACTGTAGACTTCAATCATCCGCTAGCTGGGAAGACACTGGTTTTTAAGTTCAACATAATTAAGAAGGTTGAGAACCCCCAAGAAAAGATCAAGTACTTAGTTAAGAGAAGAGTTAAGAAAGTAAGGCTGGAGGACATTAGGGTCTCACTGAAGACAGAAGAAGGTTACGTAGAGATAGAGCTGCCTAAGGACTTCAGGCTCGCTGACGGCGTAAACATACTGAAGTACCTCATAGCTAAGGACATTATTAAGTGGGTTGATGGGGTTAAGGAAGTTATCTACATGGACAGGTTCACTGCCGACGACTTCGGGAAGAGCGGTGGTTCAGGTGAGTGAGAAGAGGCAGCCTGAAGTCAACATAGGTATAGTGGGTCACGTAGATCACGGCAAAACAACATTAGTTCAGGCCTTAACAGGTGTGTGGACAGCTAAGCACTCAGAAGAGCTTAAGAGGGCCATGACCATAAAGCTGGGTTATGCTGATGGTGACATATACGAGTGTCCTAATCTAAACGGGTACGAGAGGTTTGTTCCAGAACCATCCTGTGAGGGAGCAATATATAGGAGAAGTGTTTCATACGTTGATGCGCCGGGCCACGAGATCTTAATGGCTACCATGCTTTCAGGGGCTGCACTAATGGATGGCGCAATCCTGGTTATTGCCGCTAACGAACCATGCCCTCAACCTCAAACGAGAGAGCACTTTGCTGCCCTAGGAATAATAGGTGTGAGGAACTTAGTTATAGTTCAGAATAAGGTTGATGTGGTAAGTAAGGATGAAGCAATAACAAACTACGAGCAAATAAGGAACTTCATTAAGGGTACCTGGGCAGAGAACTCACCAATAATTCCTGTTAGCGCCCTCCACAAAGGAAATATTGACGTGCTTCTGGCGGCAATAGAGGAAAAAATACCTACACCTGAAAGAGACCTTAACTCACCCCCACTGATGTTTGTTGTTAGGTCATTCGAAGTCAATCGACCAGGCACGCCTCCAGATAAACTAGTTGGTGGTGTGGTGGGCGGTTCATTACTTAAGGGAGTGTTGCGTGTGGGTGACGAGATAGAGATAAAGCCGGGGGTTAGAATAAGGTCGGGAGCAAAGGAAGAGTACATCCCACTAACCTCCGAGGTAGTTAGCTTAAGATATGGGGTTAGGTCTTACCATGAAGCTAAGCCAGGTGGGTTAGTGGCTGTAGGGACAAAACTAGATCCTTCCTTAACTAAGTCGGACAGGCTCGTAGGTAACGTGCTTGGTAAGGCAGGAACCGTTCCTGACCCAACAAACAAGGTAACTATAGAATACAGCCTTCTGGAGAGGGTTTTAGGAACTAAAGAGCTCCTTAAAGTCACTCCCTTAAGGAAGGGAGAGAGATTAATGATTACTGCCGGTGCGGCAGTCACCTTAGGCCTAATAACCAAGTTAAGTAAGGAAAGGATTGAGGTAGTTCTTAGGAGACCAGTAGTTATTTGGCATGAAATGAGGGTTGCCCTAAGTAGGCAAGTTCTCGGTAGATGGCGTCTTGTTGGGTGGGGTAAGGTCGTCCAGTAAGGAAGGAGCAAGCAATAGATTAAGGGTTCTCCTGGACACAAGTGCTCTCCTGCTCATTTATGACGGGATAGACATATTTAATGCTATTGAGGACCTCCTTGAAAGGAAACCGGAATTCATGACTCTTGACTCGGTAATTAATGAACTCAATAAGCTCTCAAGCAAGTCAGGAAGTAAGAGGGGGCTGGCGGCACGCTTCATTCTGAATAAGGGATTACTAAATAAGGTAGATGTTATTGAGTCAGGACAACCTAACCTATTACCTGATGAAGCAATAATTAATTACGTGAAGAAAGACCCTGAAGTCATTGTTGTGACTCTCGACAAGGAATTAAGGAAGAAGCTTAAGGCAGTAGGCGTGAAGACGCTTACGTGGTGGTTAGGTAGGAGGAAGTTTGCAGGAGGCTAAAACCAATTAAAACTTATATGAGTTCATGAATACGTAGTTAGGTGCTGGAAGAGTGTTCAGACTTGTAACTATTGAGGATATAGTAAGGATACCCCCAGAAAGGTTCGGGGAAGATCTTGAGAGAATAGCTCACGACCAACTAAGGGAGAAATACTTAGGTAGGGTTGACCCTGAATTAGGCCTTGTCGTAGTTGTTTGGAGGGCTGACGTAGATCCTGAGGGGACCATAATTCCTGGTGATGGGGCAACATACCATAAGGTAAGGGCTGACTTACTGACTTACTACCCAATAATTCATGAGGCCGTTGAGGGAGACGTAGTTGACGTTAAGAGAATAGGGATATTCGTTAATGTAGGTCCAGTAGATGCCTTCGCCCACATATCTCAAATAACTGACGACAAACTAATTTATGATGAGTTAAGGGGTCTTCTCCAGGGTGAGGAAACTAAGGTAACCTTCAGTAAGGGAGATATTGTTAGGGGTAGAATAGTTAACGTTAGCTTAGCCCCACCAACCCACATAAGAATAGGCATGACTCTCAAACAACCGACTTTCGGCAAGATTAGGGAGGGCGTTAAGTGATGGCTTACAGAAGGAAGAAAGCGGTTTTTAAGGCATGCACGAAATGTAAGGCTCTAGTTTCTTTAGAAGCCAGCAAATGCCCTATCTGCGGTAACGAGTCTTTCACAGAGAACTGGTCGGGAATGATAATTGTTGTGGATCCTGAGAAATCAAAGCTAGCGAAGTCCTTAGGCATTACTAAGCCAGGAAAGTACGCAATAAGGTTGGGTGGGTGAGGAAACATTATAAAGCCCTTGAGATACGTTACCCAGGTGTAAGGTATGTCGGTCAATTTGACACCGCTTAAGACGGCAACACTGGAGGACGGATCCGTAATTAATGTGTTAAGGGAGAGAGACAATAAGGTAGTGGGTAGGTTAGAGGTTGAGGGTATCCTAACACACATGAATAAAGGAACACCCTCACGTAAAGCGATTAAGTCAGCAATGGCTAAGCTCTACAACAAGAGTGAGGAACTAGTAGTTATTAAGTACATCAGGAGCGAGTACGGCATGGGAAGATCTAAAATTAAGGCACACATATATAACGACATACAAAGGCTGAAGCTTTTTGAGCCAGAATACCTCCTGAAGAGGGATGCTTAATGGCTGAGAGGCATAAGCTCTACGAGTACGACTACGGCACGAGGAAAATCAAGTTAAAGAATAAGGTATGCCCGAAATGCGGTAGAGTTATGGCCTTCCATAGAGACTCCCGGCCCAGATGGCACTGTGGCCACTGCGGTTATGTGGAATACGTGGAGGAAGGTAAATGAGGGCATGATTGTTTTAGGCATTGAGTCAACAGCCCATACGTTCGGTGTAGGAGTAGTTCAGGAAGGGAAAAACTGGCTAATAGCTGATGAAAGGAGCAAGTACGTTCCTAAGGAAGGAGGCATTCACCCAAAAGAAGCATCCCAACACTTCATGATTCATGCACCTCGTGTAATTGCTAAAGCAGTCAAGAAGCTAAAGGGTGGAATCAACGATGTGGACGCCATAGCTGTAGCTTTAGGTCCCGGTCTAGGTCCTTGCTTAAGGGTTGGGGCAACACTAGCTAGGGGGCTTGCAGCTTACTTCAACAAGCCCCTAATACCTGTCAATCACGCAGTAGCTCACGTAGAGATAGGGAGGTTCATTACTGGCTTAAGGAAACCCCTAATTGTTTATTTATCTGGAGGAAACACCTTAATTGCTGCATATGCTGATGGCAGATATAGGGTTTTTGGGGAGACGCTCGACATTGCCTTAGGTAACTTCATGGATGTCTTTGCTAGAGAAGCAGGATTAGGGCCTCCCTACGTAATCGACGGTAAACATGTACTAGATAAATGCGCTGATGAGGGAGAGAAGTTCATCAGTGAGCTTCCCTACGTTGTGAAAGGGCAAGACATATCTCTCTCCGGCCTCCTTACTGCCGCATTAAGGCTACTGAAATCTGGTGAAGTTAGGCTGGAGGACCTATGTTATTCTGTCAGAGAAATAGCTTATTCTTCAGTGATTGAGGTTGCTGAGAGAGGCCTAGCCCTAACCAGGTTAGGAGAAGTAATGTTGGTTGGTGGTGTTGGGGCTAGTGAAGCTCTAAGAACTAAGTTCAGTCTTATGGCTCAAGATAGGGGAGTTAAGTTTGCTGCAGTACCCCCTAAGTACGCAGTAGATAATGGAGTAATGATTGCTTTAACAGGCATGCTGGCTTTCAAGCATGGAATGGTCGTTAGGCCTGAGGAAGCTTATGTCAAGCAGAGATGGAGACTAGATGAGGTTGAGGTTCCTTGGCTAAAGGACTAACTGGGCTAATGGAGGGAAAATCAGAGATTCTTGCTTTAGGTGCTGAAGCCGTATTGCTTAAAATTAGTTTCTTAGGTATGGACGCTGTACTTAAGGTGCGGCTACCTAAGAAATACAGGGATCCTGAATTAGATTCCTTCATCAGGGGAAAAAGAACTGTTGTTGAGGCTAAGATCATTAAGGAATTAAGCGATATCGGCATCAACTCACCTGCACTGCTATATGTTGATACGAAGGAGGCCGCCATAATTATGGAGTATGTTAAAGGAGAAATATTGAGGGACATAATAGCGCAAGAAAGAATCAGTGAAGCATGTAGTTACTTAAGAGAGGTTGGTGAATCCATAGCCTTAATGCATAGGACAGGAATCGCTCATGGGGACGTAACAACAACGAACGTGATTGTTTCAGGAAATAAAGCTTACCTGATCGATTTCGGGCTCTCTAAATTTACATCCCGAGTTGAGGACTTAGCTACAGACATACACTTGTTTATTAGATCTCTTGAATCAACTCACTATACTCACAAGGATGAGCTCCTTAAATGCTTCTTAAGCGGCTATAAGACAGTGATTAAGGAATTATTTGATGAAGTGCTTAAGGTAGCTAAAGAAATTAGGTTGAGAGGGAGGTACGTGGAGGAAAGAAAGCATGAGGCTATACGTAACCACAACGAATGAAGGTAAGTTAAGGGAGTTTAAGGAATTAGGTAAAAACCACGGGATCCAAGTTGTTCCTTCAGGCTTCGGCAAGCTTGAGATCCAGTCAAGTAGCCTCGAAGAGATCGCTTCTTTCTCAGCATTAATGGCGTACCTGAAATTAAGGGAGCCGGTCTTTGCTGAAGACGCCGGTCTCTTTATTAATTCGCTGAATGGTTTTCCCGGACCATATAGCTCCTACGTCTACAGAACTATAGGTGTGGAGGGCGTGCTAAAATTGATGGAGGGAGTTAAGGATAGGAGAGCTTGCTTCAAGTCAGCTATCTCTTTAGTTATTCCTGAAGTCACCCTTAGGGTCTTTAGGGGGGAAGTATGTGGGCAGATCATTAGGGAGGCTAGGGGTTCAGGCGGTTTCGGTTTTGACCCAATATTTGTGCCTGAAGGCCACTCAAAAACTTTTGCGGAAATGAGCTTAAGCGCTAAAAACGCCCTATCCCATAGGGCTAAGGCCTTCAAATCTATGGTTGAGTGGTTAAGTAACAACTTTTAAATCCCTGAACCCCAAACCATTAGGGAGTGAATGAAGTATGAATAAAGGTAAGGAAAGAGGGCAGTCCCACTCAACACGCCCACCAACGGGTGTAGCCCCTAAATGGGTGCAGTACTCTCCTGAAGAGATAGAGATGATAATTGTTGAGCTAGCTAGGAAGGGTTATCCACCCTCAATGATTGGCGTTATCCTGAGAGATCAGTATGGTGTGCCATTAGTTAAGTCCGTTCTTGGGGTGAAACTGCATAAGATCCTCGAGAAATATAACGTTAAGCTTACTTTACCTGAAGACCTCTACAACTTAATTAAGAGGGCAGTTAACTTAAGGAGGCATCTGGAGGAACACCCTAAAGACACTCACTCTCAGAGAGGGTTACTCGAGATAGAGTCAAAAATACATAGGTTAACTAAGTACTACAAAAGAATCGGCGTTATCCCCCCCGACTGGAAATACAGGCCACAGGAAGCTAAGATATTGGTTTCGAGGCCTTTAGTAACTGTTGAAGAAATTGAGTGAGGCCCTCATAAATTCCTGAACTTCAGTGAACCCTTACCTTTTCTTAAGGTGCTGCGTTAGTGCCGTTTAATTTCGAGGCCATTCAACCTGAGGAGGTGCTGAGGGACTTCCTCCAATCGGTGAGGAGGGAAGGCACCATCGTTAGAGTAGTGACTCAACCCGATCCAGTATCTGCTAGCGTTGCTGGCCTCATGGCCAGATTACTTAAGTCCTTAGAAATAGATTTTGAGTTAACCTCAAGTATTAAGGAAGTTACTCAAATAAGCGAGGAAAGGATAATAGGAATCAATATTCCTCCTAAAGGGTGCAGCGGCTGCATAATTATTGAGGAAGGAAGGAGTGATGCCTTCTTTAAGGCCGGCACAAACCGAGTTCTGAGGTACTCACTCCTCCAGAAAGGAGTGCATGACTTAGTTAGTGAGTTCGATATAGTGCCGAAAAAAATTAAGGCATTATTAGCAGCAACATTAACCACAAAATATGTCCCTAGACTAAGGTCTGAAGGAATCAGAGGTCATGAACTCACTTACTTAAGGGAACTGAGTCAGGAAGGGATTCTGAAAGAAATGAGTGCTCCGCCAATAATTGGTTGGGGGATTTTACCTAATGCTGAGGCAGTTAAATTAAGTATTGATGTCTTAATACCTGAATTCTTTATGAAGAATGACCTAAAAGGTATTGATTTGGATGATGTCTCCAAAGCCTTAGGAATACCTAAAGATAAGTTACTAAGAAAGAACTTCAAAATAGAGGTTGATTTAGGCATCGATGATTTATTTCTGGCGGGCTACACAGCGCTCTACTTGCTGGAT
>JALWQN010000113.1:0-2672 GCA_027083115.1 Desulfurococcales archaeon | reverse complement strand
ACTCTCTTCATCATTTATTAACGCGAGATTCTGGCGTTGGGGTGTTTATTGGGTTGGTCTTCACAGGAAGCTCATTAAGGAACTAATGAACTCGGTAATTTCAGGGGAAGCTGAAGTAAGGAATAATTATTTTGTTGTGAGGGCTGACCCTTCAAGAACCTCAGCAACGCTGATTGAGAAAGTTCTGGTGGGTGTTTTCAAGGACTTCAGCCAGAAAGTTGTTGTGCTGAAGTGGGGAGGGAATTATTACTTACCGCAAGAAAAAATCCTTAGGTCAGGCAACAAGTTAATGAAGGGATTAAAGCAGGAGTTATGGAGGGGTTACGTTAAGGTTAAGGAGATACCAGCGAGTGAGGAATAATGCCAGTAAGTGCTCACTTAACGATTAAAGTGCCTCATGACATTTCAGTAGCCCTCAGGAAAGCTCTTAAACCGGATAATGAGGCTCCACCAAAAGGTTTTGAGATAAAGGAATTCATTGATGAGGAAGGTTTTCACCTATCAGTGTTTTTCTATGGGGAAGTGACTCCTTCATCGATATTAACTACTTTATCAGTGATTGACGAAGTCACTCAATTAGCTAGGTCCTTAACTAATTCTATCCTTAAGGCAACAACTGTTAATTCTTATAAACCCTCCATTGCTAAAGAAGAGTAGGTTAAGAGCGATGCCTAGAGTCACGGTTAAGGATAGATGGAAGATGAAGAAATGGTACAAGGTGGTTGCACCTCCTCTATTCGAGAATTTACCTATAGGTACGACCCCAGCGGACGAGGAATGGAAGCTTATGGGGAGGGTTTTTGAAGTAACACTTTTCGACATAACTGGGGATTTCAGTAAGCACTACATCCACCTGTATTTCCAGGTGTATGACATTCAGGACGATGTTGTCTACACAAGGTTTAAAGGCCATGAGCTGGCTAGGGACTACTTAAAGTCAATCATTAGGAGGAAATCAAGTAAGGTAGCGGCAATAGTTGACGTCCAAACCAGGGATGGCTACATACTCAGAGTTCAGGGCATGGCATTAACTGCCTTAAGATGTAAAACAAGCCAAAAGAAAGCAATAAGGAAGGAGCTTATTAGGGTCCTTACTGAAAGAGCGAAAGAGCTAACGCTCGACGAATATATTAAGGCAATGATCTTCGGGCAATTAGCTAACGATATATTTGCTGCTGCAAAGAAAATCTACCCAATAAGGAAGACGGAAGTACATAAGTCAAGGCTTCTTTATGTTCCTCAGGAAGGTAAGTTAGTTAAGGCAGTGATCGTTCCTCAACCTCCGCGGTAATAGTGAGGTCTTTCCTTCACTCTAGAAGAACTTTATTTACTACCCACTCAATAAATCCTCAGGTAATGTTATGCGCGAAGCTGTAATTCTTGCCGCGGGTTACGGCAAAGGCCTAGAACCCTTAACCCACACCAGGCATAAGGTACTGTCCCCAATACTTAACACGACTCTTCTCGAAAGACACATTAATTTCTTAAGCGAGTTAGGGTTCGACCGATTTATCATAGTGATTAATTACTTAATGAATCAGGTGGCTGATTACTTAAGGAAGCTATCATTGAAATATGATTTCGATTACGTACTAATCAATCAGGGGAAGCCTCTGGGGACGGGCCATGCCCTCCTTAAAGGGGTTGAAGGTGTTAGGGGTGAGGAATTCCTCGCAATCTATGGTGACATATTTACCTCACGTGAGGACATAAGTAAGATAGTTGAGGCCGGGACTCCAGCAATAGCTGTTGCGCGAGTCACTAACCCAAGAGATTACGGGGTGATCTTAACTTCAGGCGGTTTCTTTAAGGATGTTATTGAGAAACCTAATGAGCCAGTAACCGATAAAGTGAATGCAGGAATATATTACTTCACTAAAGAAGTAACTAAGTTTTTAGAGAATATCCCCTTAAGCCCTAGGGGGGAGTACGAACTAACTGATGCGTTAAGGCCTTACTCGAACTTAAGGGGTATTAAGGTTGTAGAGCTAAATAGTTGGATCGATATTGGGCGTCCTTGGAAGCTTCTGGAGGCAAACAAAATTGTTCTCACAGAACTCAAGAAACAAATAATCGAAGGGGATGTGGAGGGAGGCGTCAACATAAAGGGCCCCGTGATTATTGAAGAGGGTGCTGAAGTGCATTCAGGCACCTACATTATTGGACCAGCATATATCGGGCGAAAGGTGGAGCTAGGACCAAATGCTTATGTGAGGCCCTACTCAGTAATCCTAGATCGTTCAAAGGTGG
Source organism: Desulfurococcales archaeon (assembly GCA_027083115.1). Taxonomy (GTDB): domain Archaea; phylum Thermoproteota; class Thermoprotei_A; order Sulfolobales; family NBVN01; genus S013-73. Next base: position 422 of record JALWQN010000113.1, on the reverse strand, counting down.
GTTTCAATGTGGAGGTTAAGGAAAGCATTATTCTGGAGGGAGCTCACGTAGCCCACCAGTCATACGTAGGGGACTCAATAATTGGTGAGGAATCCAACTTAGGTGCAGGAACAATATTAGCTAACTTAAGGTTCGATAATCAGGCAGTCAAGGTTTGGGTGAAAGGTAAGCGAGTAAGTAGTGGAAGGAAGAAGCTAGGAGCCTTTTTAGGCGGTTCAGTGAAGACAGGGGTTAATGTGTCCACATATCCTGGAATTAAGGTAGGTGCTTATTCATGGATAAATCCTGGAATCACCGTCAAAAGAGATGTTAGTCCCTGCACTCATCTAATTGATTCGGAAACCTCAAAGCCGCTGAAGGAATGCCCAATAGATCTCAGCGTCTGGACTTAGTTGAAACTATCTTAACGACGTCATTATCTT
>JALWQN010000112.1 GCA_027083115.1 Desulfurococcales archaeon | reverse complement strand
AGAAATAAGAACGCTAACTTCTTGAAGTCCAGTGCCTGCAGCAGCGGCAACGCCTATGGGACCCCTATTAACTACGTTAGCAAAAGCTATAGCCACACCATTAATTATTGAAGTTCCAGCTTCAGGACCCATAACAAGCAATCCTTTTTCGGCAGCCATTCTCTTGAGCTCTATCTCGTCCTCTAAGGGAACGTGATCGCTGAATAAATGAACGTGAATCCCTTTATTTAAGAAAGGTATAACAACCTCCTTAGCATATTGACCTGGCACGGAAATCAAAGCTAAATTAACTCCCGGTAGGTGCTGGATGGCGGAATCAATACTGAAGTAATATGCTTCTTTAGATGCCATTGGAGCAGTGAGTAGTTCCTCTATTTTATTGATTATAACATCCAAGTTGGCTTTCTCTTCAGCTTTTACAGCTATTATCATGTCATTTTCTGTGGCATCCTTGCCTTTTTCTGCCAGCAACCCTTGTTTCTGCAGTAACTCCTTATTTAAGTCAGTACCCATAACTATGGCTGCATCCAGAACTCCCTCAATCTTTTTTGCTTCCTCACTTAGGTGAAGTAATTGAACAGAATCGCGGAACATATTTTTCTTAACAATGTTTTTAACTATAGTCATTAAATACACCGACAAGTCCATTTAATGGATGAAGGATTATAAATATACTTATTACTTGAATTTTGTTTTATAGAAAGTCTGAGGTAATGTTACTTTCTTTCCTCATTAGTGCAAATAGCTACGAGCCTGCAGAATGCTGACTCCCCACCAACGAACTTAAATGGGAATGCAGAAATTAGGCACCTCCTATTAAGTACTTTCTCGATGTCACCTCCGGCATTCTCAACATGAAGTATTCCGTAAGGGAATAAGTATGTATGCATCATTTGGAAATTCTCTGGCCACGGCATGACTTCCTGAATGCTTTTACCATGCTTTTTCTCGAACTCCTCCACGATATCTGGCCTTATTCTCCTTATTGGTGTATTTAGGGGATGATCCTGGGATCCAGCGTCAACAGCAGTCCACCTGATTTTCTTCTTTATGAGCCAGTCAGCAAATTCTCGAATAGGCCCCGGATGCTTAAGCATGTACCTAACTACATCAGCTGTTGGCTGATAGTAAGCGTACCTGTGATACCCCGTGTGGATCACTATTATGTCGTAGGGCTTAAGCCCCAAATTATAGGACCTTATTTTCTCTTCAATTAGGTCTGAGGTATAAATATCTAAGTCATTCACATCTTCACTAATATCAACAATCACTCCCTCACCTATCCAGTACTCTATTGGTATTGAAGCTATATCTAATCCAGCTGAATCGAAATGCAGTGGTCCATCCATATGTGTGCCTATATGAAGAGGCGTCTGAATGTATTGTGCACCTACTCCTTGTTCATGAATTACCTTAATCCACTTAAATTCAAAGGGTGGATAGGTCGGGAAGGGGGGAGATAGAGGGCTGAGAGGTTGAGAGAGGTCGTAGACTTTAGCGTTCGACCAGTCAACAACTTTATTCCAATCATAGGCTGGTTTTTTCTTCAGCACCTCACCTGTGAATTCCTCAAGAATATTTCCTGGACGTGGTTTCCATTTTCCAGGATTGAAATATATTGACAAATAACCCACCATATATTATTTATGTCGAACAAAATATAGTTATGGTAAAGCTCAAGGGGGCTTATCGCTGATAAATAAGTAATATTCAGTTACTACCACATAACTACTTAACTTTTGCTCTTTTATTACAATAGGTTGTTTCGTTAATAATTGCTCAGAACGTCTTCAATAATATATCTAGCTGTACTTATGGGTGGGGGCGTTTCTTTAAGTAACATTGAGTCTATAAGTAAAGCAATAATAGAACCAACTCCTAAGTAAGTTCCTGAAGAATGACCTAGCTGAAGTAAGTCAATGAGTTTATCTAGTAATGCCTCATGTTTGTTCATGCAGTAAGTGTTAAGGACATTTAATATGAGGTTATTTGCTTCCCCCTTAAAGAGGGAAGCTAGAAGGTATTTTGAAATTAACGTGGTTTTATTTAAGGAGTTACCTCTAAATACGAGTATACGTCTACTACCTTTTAATGAAAGTAATGGGTTTAATGTCCCTAAGAGTCCGCCAAGGAAATCATCGTAAGCTGGAGTCAATCCATCACCTAGTCCTAGATGCTTCAGGGCTTCCTTAGGTAAGTACACTCTTGGTTTGCTGGAATTTAATAGGACTTCATATATTGATAACGAGCTGTCAATAATTTCTGGTAAAAATTCAGTACTTATTTCCTTATTGATTATTGCCGCTATCCTCAGGAACTCCTTAGATGCTGCTCTAAGTTCATTTGTATTTATTCCTCTGCATTTCTTTCTAAGCTTTCTTAATTCGTCCTTGACTGAAAAAATTCTGGAGCCAGAAGTATGGATTAGCAGTCTCGACTTTTGGAAGCTTATATATTCATTAAACACATAAATGGTGTCTTCAGGGACTAGCTTATTTCGGAAGTCAGTAACATGTTTTAGGAACTCAATTAGGTCTAGGTTCACGTTGTTGGGTGAAGAAATGCTTTTTGCAGTTATTGTTATTAATTCATTTTTTACGTGAACGTTTACTGTATTCCGAAAAATACTTAATGTTTTTCCTTTCTCCCCTTTAAGTGAAGGGATCTTTTCCCCCACAACTACTGCTTTGATCTTCACTGTTTTCATAACCCGTATTTTTCTGCAAATCTCTTTAGCGCTGTCTTAAATGGGTCGAGAGGAAAAGTAACTATTCCCGCACCTACTTGCCCTATTCCCGGCTCTTTGTGAGCTATTCCCGTATTTATTGTTGGGGTTATTCCTGTAGCTATAACCTTTCTTACGTCAACTCCTGTTGGTGTTCCCTGAAAGTTCAGGTAAGGTATTGTGAAGTACTTATGTTTTGTGTAGGTTATTTCATACATCCTCCTAGTGTTCTCCACCGCATACTCTACAGTGCTTCCTACGTAACTAATTATTGCTGGTGCTGCAGCCATAGCAAAACCACCAAAGCCGGCCGTCTCAGTAATTGATGAATCACCTATATCTGGATTAGCGTCCTTCTGGGAGTATCCCGGGAACCAAACGCCTTTAGGTACTGGTGAGGGTCCAGTGAACCATTCATTGCCTAAACCACTAACCCATATACCCATGTCAGTCCCGTTCCTGGTCATTACCGTAACTATTGTTGAGTACTTGATGTTGTGTGCTGCAAGGGACATTAACTTGGCTGAAGCCATCCCCATATTCAGAGGGAAAATTATGTTGTTAGCAATGAACCTGTAAGTCTCTATGATGTCTTTCTTATTTATGCCTGACTGGAAAAGGTAAGGACTTATCTCTTTAAGGAGTAGTGCATTTGTTGCCGTATATCTGTTGTGGCATTCATCGCCCATATGTAGGGCCTGAGCTATTAGGTTCTTGAAATTTAGTCCTTTAGGATTATCTTTCCTGTATTCTTTAATAGTGGCTTTAAGCGCCGGATACAACACTCGGTCCATCCATTTAAGTCTATTTATTACTTCATCCCCATAAGCACCATACCTAAGAACTTTCCCTAAACCCTCGTTCATGTTTGAATAGGCATAATTGCCGAACTTAGGGTCGTGAAATATAAAGACAGGCATGGAGGGGGAGACTACACCAGCCATCGGACCTACAACATTATGGGGGTGTGTAGGTATGAACTTAATTTCGTTTGTTTCAAGCAGTCTCTTTGCTTTTTCAGGGGTGTCGGCCCAGCCCTCATATATTGCAGCGCCTATGAGAGCCCCTTTAAGGGGTCCTGAAGCACGTTCCCAAGTGACAGGCGGGCCTGCATGGAGTAAGGTCATTCCTTTAAGGGTTTTAATAACTTTTTCCGCGATATCCATGTCGACCCAGTGAGGTTCAGAATCCATCAATCTTCCGGTAGCTATTTTGTTTGCTTTTTCTATTTCTTCCTTTATTGAAGACATTATTTAACTACCTAGGTAATTAATTAAGCAAAAATTAAAGCGTTTACTATAAAGCAGTAATGGCGTGAATAAATTGTTGTAATACTTTAATGATAATAATATAGTACTCAGATTGCAGGCTTTCTAAGGAAAATGTTTTATAACAAGCCTCCAAAATATAAAAGAGGTGTTACTTATGTACGAAATTCCTGTAAGGACTACGCTAAAGGAAGGTAAGTATTCAGTATATGCACAATGGGTTGAGGCCTTCCTAAGGCCTCCTAGGTCGTCTTTGTTAGATAAGCCTTACGAGCCCAAATTAGTTGAGTTAAGAAACGGTAGAAAAATGGTTGTCAGAATGGCGACAGAAAAGGATCTTCCCCTAATCCTTGATGTGCTTAGAGACATGATAAATATGCAGATAGATGTGGATTTCTTTGACTTAGTTGCTGCAAGAACTTACGCAGAGATCTTAGCTATCTTAAGGAAAAGAATAAAGGACGAGTGGGTTATGGTTGGAGTTCTTGATGATGGTACCTTAGCGGGTCAAGTGAATGCTAGACTATGGAATGACAAAATAGCGGTAAGTCTGCACACTATAGTGTTTAAGAGAAGGTTAGGTGCAGGTCTACCCCTATACCTAGCAAAGATGGAGTACGCTTTCGAAACCTTAGGTATTGAGGAGTGGTGGCCAACATTCGAATCCTACTATGGTTTCAGGGAATTCGTTCTTAAGTTAGGAACTCACCAGAAACCATATCCTGAGTACCAGCATGAATTAGGTGGTGCAACAGTCTTCTATAATACAAGGAACGACTGGTTCAATTACATAAAGCCTGCATGGAGGAATCTCTTGGGAGCTAGACCTGCCCCTGAAGACTTACTGAAGATAGCTGAAAACCCGAAGAAGCCAGACGTGAGGGAAGAATTTAAGGAATTCCTTTAGCTTAAACCTTATTTTCAAACTATCAGTAGGGGGTCTCAATCACTTCAACCCCTCTAAAAGTAATATTAAACCTAATGTTTTTCTTTCCCTTAAGCCCATCTATCCTCCTTAAATCCATCAGCTTCTTCAGCATGTGCTTCCTCCTCCTGTAAGTCCTAGTGTAGTAAGTATATCCGGCAAAAGCCAGTAAAGCGATTATTAAGCCAGAAAGTAGTGGCTCCTGCAGAACATAGATCAAGTAAATGCCTGAAACCCACAGCATTCCGTAAATAATTGACTCAAGAATGAAGTTCCTTTTCGCATAACTCTTTAGCCCATCTACACTAGTTTTCCAAGCCCCTTTCTCTCCTTTCCTCAGAGATAAGAGCTCAACACCATTAAGTTCAAGAAGCCTCTTAACAAAGAGGTATAGATCGATGCTCCTGAATACTCTCAGGGAAGGCACAAATACGGCATCAACTTTCATCTCGCCTCTATGGATTAAGGTAAGCAGTCTGCTTAGCTCCTTAAAGCTGCCCTTAAGAGATACTACATCATAAACATCGATAAAGGATTTAATTACCTTATATCCGTATTTCTCCTCAACCTTGCTTAAGAAATCAGGCTCTTCACCTCTCTTCATTATGGCATAAACAACAGCAACCTTCTCCTGCTTTTCCTTCATATTTCTCTATGAGTAAGTAATTTCTTCACCTTAAAATGTTATTGCAGCTAAATACCTTATCATTCTCTTCAAAGGAATAATAACATATTATTGAGGATATATCGTTTAAAAAATAATAATTTTTATTAACTCCTCCCTACATAATGTTTACTGTAAGTGGTATCATGGCTTCTGATACCTCTGAAGTGCAACGTAAAAAATTAACTACTTTTGAGGAATGGAGGAAAGAAGCAGCAAAAGGACCTAAGAAATGGATGATTTATGGTACGGAAGACAAGCCCGAATCCTTTATCGAGACAATATTCTTAGGTCTTCAGCAGTACTTCATAATGTTCGGTGCTACAGTAGCTGTCCCCCTTATTGTTGGGGGTTGGATAGCTCAATACTATCAAATACCTGATAACGTAATGAGACTAGTTACCACTGATTTAATAACGATCCAGTTCTTGGGTGCAGGTATTGCAACACTCCTGCAAACATGGCATAAAACAGGTAGTGGCTTGCCCATAGTTCAGGGTTCGTCATTCTCATTCCTGGGCACGCTGTTCGCAATAATTAGCTCAACCAATATAATTGCTCTCTCTGAAGGTTACGGATCAGTTAAGGCCTTCATAGCCGCAGTACCTGACCCGTGGCTCAGGGCCTCGATAGTGCTGCGATATACTACGGGAGCCATAATCGCGGGTTCGTTCTTCGAAATCGCGTTAGGGTACTCCGGAGTAATGGGGAAGATCAAGAAAGTATTGACTCCAGTATCGATTGGCCCCACAATAATAATTATAGGATTATCCCTTTATGGTGCGCCATCAGCAATGCATACTGCAGAAGGTTGGTGGGAAGCGGGCTTAGTAGTTACCTTCATAGTTCTGTTCAATCAGATTATAGGCAGGAAACACGTTAAGATCCAGATGTTCTCCATCATTACTTCGCTGTTCTTAGCTTGGTTCATTGCTGCATTACTAACAATTGGTGGTTACGCCACAGGTGTAACGGCAGTTAATTGGGGCCCCTTAGTAAACATCGTGCAGAAGAATTACTACATTAGAGCACCAGTACCTTTCCCTTGGGGAATTCCTAAATTCGTTCCTGCATTTGCCCTAGGTATCTTAGCGGCTTACTTGGCGAGCATGGTTGAGTCAGTAGGTGATTACCACTCAGTCGCGAGAATGTCTGAAGCCCCTCCACCAACTGAATGGATGATAAGTAAGGGACTCGGTGCTGAGGGTGTAGGGTGCTTAATTGGTGGAATATTTGGTGCTGCCGGCGGATACACGAGCTATTCAGAAAACATAGGATCAATAGGTTTAACAAGAGTCGCCAGCAGGTACGTGTTTCAATGGGGTGCTGTGCTGATACTCTTCTTAGGAGGCATGATAACTGCTTGGGGGGCCTTCATGTCGTCAATGCCTGGCCCAATAGTGGGTGGCCTATACTTAGTAGTTTTCGGCTTGATTGCGGCTATAGGAGTCTCTATAGTTTCAATGGCTGACATGAAGTCCTCAAGAAACCTCTTCATTATAGGTTTAGCCATGTTCTGGGGCTTAGCAGTACCCCAAATGGCTAGCTCAATGACTCCTTGGGTTCAGTCACTAGGTTGGTGGGCATGGGCAGGTGAAATACTTCAAGTGATTGCCGAGACCGGAATGGCTGTAGCAGCTATAGTGGCTATAATTCTTGACAACATAATTCCTGGCACTCCTGAAGAGAGAGGCATGCTTCATCCGGACTGGAAGTAACTTAATTATTTTTTATGGGCTAAAACTTACTCTGGTTTCTTTAGTTTTTAAGGTAACTCAATAACTAAACTATCTCTAATCTCTTCATTAACTCAGTGAATAAATCAATGACTTCCTTATGAACGTATTTCTTAACGACTCCAGGATCTATAGGATACAGTATTTTCCGGTGCTTTATGCTAACTAAGTGCGTTATTTTTGTGTATGAGGTGAGGAAAATATCCCAAGGCATAAGTGGTCTCAGGTTCCAGCTATCCATCATTTTTGTTGCTGTATAGTGCATTGCCTCATCACTATATCCTTCCTCACTTATGGGAACTAAGTTATAAAAGTAGAATGTAGATAAGGATGAGGGCCTCCTCTTATTGAATAATTTATTCATTCCTTTCGCTTCGTTAATGCCGTAGAACTTCATGGGCTTAATAAGAAAATAAATAAACCTTCTTTTAGACCCTATCCTACTCAGCTTCTTTACCCCCTCAATGTATTCCTCACTTAAGTGAGTTAATCTGTACCTTTTTTTCTTTAGTATAGTGCTTACTTCCTCCGTGACTCTATAAGAGGTTAGCGGCATATTTTAATATCCAGTTAACACACTCTACGCAAAAGAATAAAATGTTTTTCTAAATCAGTACATTCTCTATAACAAGATTCATTCATTTTAGTATTTCGAGAAAAGTTTATTTATCTTTCACGTTGTTAATAAAACTGTTGTGATATTGTGACGTATAAATATGTTGGTAAATCAGTCCCTAGAATAGATAAAGATAAAGTTCTCGGTGGGGCTGAATTTGCCTTTGACTTTGAGATTCCTGGCATGCTTTGGGCGAAGCTGGTGGGCAGTCCTTACCCACACGCAAGAATAGTTTCGATAGATTATTCTGAAGCTCTTAGGGTGCCTGGGGTTGTTAGGGTTTTTACTGGTGATGATTTCCCTTTTAAGGTTGGTCTATATGCTGCGGATAGGGACGTTCTCGCAAGAGGTAAAACACTATACTACGGCCAACCAGTAGCTGGAATAGTAGCAGAAACACTACAAGCAGCAGAAGAAGCAGCAGAAAAAATAGTTATTGAGTACGAACCGCTACCTTACTCTCTTTCAGTGGAGGAATCGTTATCTCCTGACGCCCCAATAATTCATGAGGAAATGAGTAAATATAAGCATGCTGTTTTTATCTATCCTAAGCCAGGAACGAACATAGCTCATCATACTAAGGTGAGGAAAGGAAACGCTGAGAAAGTGCTTAAGGATGCTGACGTGGTTGTTGAGAAGACCTATAGGTTACCTCTCTTAACCCACTATTATCTAGAGCCATGGACAGGCGTTGCGAGGGTAAGAAGCGAAGGAACTGTTGAGGTATGGTCATCCCATCAATCTCCTTTCGCTGTTAGGGAACTCCTCTCTAAATCCCTCAATATACCTATGCATAAGCTAGTTGTTCACCACTTATATACTGGTGGTGGTTTCGGAGGTAAGGCCGGACTGCTGCTGGAGCACATACCCATTCTGTTCTCCATGAAGTTAGGTGGTAGGCCAGTTAAGCTTCGCTTAACGGCCAGAGAAAACTTCTTCTTCATGGCTCAAAGAGCTGGGTACGTGCTAAAAATGAAGACAGGAGCAACTAAAGACGGAAGAATAATTGCGCATTGGGGTGAATACTACCTTGATGCAGGAGCTTACGCTGACTACACAGTAAATATGGCTAGGGCTATAGGATTGACTGCGACAGGACCTTATGAAATACCTAATGTGCATGTTGATTCTTATGCTGTATACACGAATAAGGTACCTACTACAGCCTTCAGGGGGTTCACTATGCAGGAGCTTCATACAGCATTCGAATCACAGATCGATGAGTTAGCCCACGAATTAGGTGTGGATCCTGTTGAGTTTAGGGCTAAGAACCTTTTTGTTCCTGGGAAGTCCCTTACAGCAATTGGTGAGCGATTGAAGGAGGATGCTGGTGATCCATTAACCCCGGTTCTTGAGGTCAATAAAATACTCTCTAATGTGGGAATAGGGCCAAGGAAGGATAAGCCATGGGTTATTAGATCTAAAGGTATTGCTGCCTTCTGGAAAGGGCCTTTCCAGCCCTCTAGTGCAGCATCGTCAGCCATAGTTAAGGTTAATGAGGATGGCTCTGTCGATATCCTTGTGGGAACTGGTGAGATGGGTCAAGGAACAATAACGGCATTAACACAAATAGTTGCTGAGGAACTAGGTATTCCCCCAAAGAAGATCCGGGTTTCACCCCATAGGCAAACAGATATGGTTCCATACACATGGCAGACTGTGGGGTCCAGAGGCCTGTTCTCCGAGTCTATGTCCTTACTTATGGCTTGTGAGGACCTTAAGGAACAAATTAAGGAGGCAGCATCAATTGCTTTCACAGTAAATAAGGACATGATTGAAGTAAGGGATGGTAAAGCATGCGTGGTTGGGGAGCCCTGGCACTGCATACCCATAGAGAAGCTTGCTATAGGCTATATGAATGAGAAAGGAGTGACTGTTGGAGGGCCATTAATAGGTAGAGGCTATTACGTCCCACCAAGAAATGTCTTGACAGACCCTGAAACAGGGCAGGTTATGGAGGAAGGGCATCTGGCTCCTTTCTACACCTTTGGTGCCGGCGGTGTTGAGGTAGAGATAAACTTACTGACTGGAGAAATTAAGGTAATAACGGCAGCAACAGTATTAGATACTCCTGAAGTTAATCCGGGTTTGGCTGAAGGCCAAGTTATTGGTGGGGCTGTAATGGGGATCAACATAGCATTAAGGGAGGAGATAAAGTATGATGTTAGGCGGGAATTTAAAGGGATTTACCCTGATGGAATGCTTCTTAATCCTTGCCTAACAGGATATATTGTGGCTAGGGCTGGAGACATACCCAAGAAGTTCGAGTGGAAGTTCCTTGGAGTGAAGCAGAAGGACGCGCCATATGGAGCTAAAGGAATAGCTGAATTAACGATGATTCCTTGGCCGGCAGCAATAGCTAATGCCATCTATAACGCCATAGGGGTAAGAATAACCGACCTACCTTTAAGCCCCGAAAGAGTGATTGCTGAGATAAAGAAGCAGAAGCCAGAGTTACTCGAGAAAGCAATGGAGTACTTAAGAATCAATTTAAAAGGTGGTGATAATGAGCATTAAAAGAGATAAAGCACAAGTTTTATGGAGGGAGTACTTCCCTGACTTCGACTACTATAAGCCAAAAACAGTTAATGAGGCTCTAGAGCTTCTTAATAAGCTGAAGAACGACCATGCTATTGTGCTGGCAGGTGCTACATGTCTCTCAAGAAACTTCAGGGCAAGAAAGTTTGAGGTTAAACACGTTATTGATTTGAAGGGAATTCCTGAGCTAAGAGGCATTAAATACGCTGAAGGTGAGGGCCTCAGGATAGGTCCAGTAACAACATTCCACGAAATACTTAAGTCAGAAGCGATTAGGAAGAAATACACTGCTTTATGGGAGGCCGCAAAACAGTATGGGGATTTCGAGCTTAAGTTTAGGGCCACAATAGGTGGTAACATAGCTAAATCGTCACCGCAGAACGATTCCTCACCTCCTTTACTAGTGCATAAGGCGACCCTAACCTTAGCTAGTGTGGAGGGGGTTAGGGAGGTACCAATAAATGAGTTCTTCACTGGAGTAACTGAGAACGTTTTAGCTCCGAATGAAATCATCACATCCATAAACGTTCCTGAACCACCAGAGAACTCAAGAAGTGGCTACATTAAGTTCAGGAGGTCTGCTGAGGATAGGGCTGTAGTTGGTGTTGCGGCACTAGTGTCTAATCCGGGAGATAGGAGCAAAAGGATCATTAGGTTAGCTTATGCCTCAATAGCTAAGACGCCAGTCTATGTGAAGGAGGCTGAAGAAATATTCCGTAAGGAAGGAGACATCAACTCATTAATTGATGAAGCAATTAATGCAGCATACAAATACGTTGATTTACCGATAGGTCATGGTAAGAGGGGTCAGGACCTGAGGGCCAGCAAGGAATACAGGATGCATTTAGTCAGGGTTGGTACTAAGGCAATACTTAAGAAACTTATTGAGGGGGTGGAGGTGTTCTAAAATGAAGGATGTTGAAATAACTCTAACGGTAAATGGGGAGAAGAAGAAAGTTAGGGTCTCGCCTAAGGAAAGCCTACTTCATGTGCTGAGGGATAAGCTCCATTACATAAGCGTGAAGGCGAACTGCTATAGGGGAGAATGCGGGATATGCACCGTATTAATGAATGGGTTCCCAGTAAAGTCCTGCCAGGTCCTTGCTGTTGAGACTGACGATGCAGATATCGTGACTGTGGAGGGATTAAGCAAGAACGGTGAACCATCCTTAATTCAGAAGGCCTTCATAGAGAAATTTGGTTTCCAGTGTGGCTTCTGCACGCCGGCATTCATACTAGCAGGCCACTACATCGTCGAAAACATGCCTGACGCAACAGACGAGGAGATCAAGGAAGTACTTAACGGGATAGTGTGTAGGTGCACAGGCTACAAACAAATAATTGATGCCATAAAGCTAGCACTGCAATGGAAGAAAGAAGGTAAGAGTTAATCCACGTGTTTTTCCTTACTTAATTTCTTCAATAAAAAGAACTATTCTCTTCAAACACGCTACCATTAAGACAGAGAATCCTAAAGCACCCTACTGTGATCCTAAAGAAAAGTTTATCAACAATTAAATAAAGATTTAATGATGCCGCCGTAGCTCAGCGGGTAGAGCGCCGGCCTTGTAAGCCGGTGGCCGCGGGTTCAAATCCCGCCGGCGGCTCCATAAAAACAGTGATTAAACAAATTTGGATTTTGGTCTCTGATATGGGAAAACATCAGATACACTTTAATTAGGGAGATTTATCTTGACGGATGATTCATGTTTTTAATTTTTTAATTATGAGTACACTTTAATAAAGCAAGACATTAATAATTTTGGATACTGGCAATATTTCCTGAATCTTACTTTTTGTTAAATCAAATCCAATAAGTTTATAATTGATACTTAAGAGTTAGAGATGTTAACAGGTGGTAATGATTGACTAAGGTGTTAAAAGCATTTGTTATTTTCATACTCCTTTTAATATTATCTTTAGTACCAGGAATGAAAGGGCTGAATGCCTCTGGGCAAGTTATACATTATATTGATCATTTACCATACAATATCACTAAGCCAGGAACGTATGTCTTAACTAAAGACTTCAAAATTTCGTCTGATGTTAATGCAACTACAATAAAAACAAGTAACGTTATTCTTGATGGAGAAGGACACAAGATAATGGGGGTAGGAAATGGAGGAGGGATGACTATAGTAGCAGTAAACTTAAGCAACATAACTGTGAAAAACATAGAAATAGAGGGAGGTTTCGATACTGGCATGCATTTCATTAATGTATCGAATAGCAATTTCTGTAGTAATTTAGTAAGCAATAAACATTTAGGTATTGTCTTCTATGATTCTTCAAATAATAAAATCTGGAATAATACAATAAGCAGTCATCAAATCGCCTTAGTATTATTTAGTTCATCAAATAATGTTATTTATGACAACAAAATAAATAATAGTAGTGGCCTAATCCTTTATTCATTATCAGACAATAATACCATATTCAACAACATAATAAATAACGACCGTGACGGTGTGGCCTTCCTATCTTCTTCAAACAATACTCTTTATGCTAATTTAATTAGCAACAATAAATATGGTGTAGGCCTTATGGGTTCTTCAAATAACACTTTTTACCATAATGATTTCATTAATAATTCCGTACAAGCAGTTGTTGTGGACTCAATTAATATTTGGGATAATGGTTATCCTTCAGGGGGTAATTACTGGAGTGACTATAAGGGTACTGATTCAAATAGTGACGGAATAGGTGACACACCATATATTATTAATAATAGTAATAGCAACATTGATCATTATCCACTTATGAAGCCCTACAACATTAAAAGCCAAGCGACTGCTACAACTACACATGCTATCACATCAATCACCTCAACGCCTTCAACCACTACAACGAAAACAACCTCTACGTCGACGACTATGTCGCAAACAAAAACATCACCTAGGGCAACTACTACATCCACACACACAACCGTAACATCAACAATTACTTCCTCAACAACTGCTTCATCAACTGTAATACCCACGCAAAGTATGACATCAAGCACAACAACATCGGCTTTCTCAACAACTCTGCTGCCCCAAAAAGCTAACATAACGTATACATCAATAATAGCGGGAGCAATACTTGCGGTGGTGGTAGGAGCAGCAATCGCATTATTAAAGAAACGCTAGCCTTTTGCTAAGTAATAGCTGAATATAAAAACTATTATTGTAATACATTATTATAAGTATTGTTATTACCTGATAGAAAATGCTTCGCCATTAATTGAGAGCCTCTGAGTATAATCACCAATGGGTATAGGTGATATAAATTATGGTTATCTTCTAGTTTCTGTAGTAATTAACATATTTGGTGTTGGTGCTAATAATTTTTAGTGCTCTAGTAAGCTTAATGGTTTATTTGACCACTTCATTGTCTTCAGCGCTTGTACTTAGTTATGCAGCAAGTACATCAGTATTTATATTGGTTTATTGCTCTTCATGGTCCACGAAATCTTTGTGTTCCTGAATTTTGAAAAGGTGAAGACTCCAGGGTCTGAACATGAAAATCAGCCTGAAAGATAAATTAATGCTTTTGGGAATTCCCTATATATTTCCGTAACAAGGAGTTTATTAAAATAATAAACAAAGCTAAAACAATAAGCAATAGTTAGACCCTCTAGATTTTAAAGACATAATTTATGGCGCTCCTTTCTTAGGAGCTGGTGGTGAAGGTTCTATAGCGTAAGGAAATAAGATTATTAGAAAAACTTATTCTGGGCAATAAGGTGGTTCTTGCTGACATAGGTAGTGTTAATAAGGATTCATTAGCTTTAGTGTCTGCAGGAATGGGTTCTCTACATAACCTCTACTGACACGGGTGAAGCAGACTATGACTGTCTCTACGGTAATGGGACAATTAATGCTTCAGCTGATGTTGCTCAGGCAATATC
>JALWQN010000111.1 GCA_027083115.1 Desulfurococcales archaeon | reverse complement strand
GTCCTAAATCCCGGGGTTCCGCCCTCCAGAATCAAGAGAGAATCAAAAATTGTTCTGGAGAAATTATGGAGGTCCACAATAAAGGAATTATCTCAGGTGGACCCCAAATACCTTGAACTAAAATACGTTAATTTCTTACCGCCCTTATGCGTTGTTACATTAATTACTTACTCTGGAGAAATCGAAGAGATAAAGGCAGTAGTCAGTGATGGAGGAGATCTTAAGGAAATAAGGATTCCTGTACGCAAGCCCGAATGGAGTTTGAGTAATCTCCCCCCAAAAATAATAGAAGATATTCTGACCTCAATCATTAACCCTGTGAAGAAAGGGTTATCTTTCTCAACTAAGGGGGCAATAGTTACTGGACCCCCCGGGGTCGGGAAATCAGTTATGGCCGAGGCACTATCAAATGCTTTAGGACTTAAGGTTGTTGAGTTAAGGCCCCAGAATTATAGGTCGATGTGGTACGGCACTACAGAAAAAATGCTTAACGCAATATTTAAACAGATAATTAAGAAAAGACATTATCTGGCTCTAATTATTGATGATGCTGAATTCATTTCATCAAGGAAGTACACAGTTCATGAAGCACACGTAAGCGAAATATCAACAATACTTTATCACCTGCAAAGACCGGACAGGCCCTTCACTATACTTACTGCCAATAACCCTGAATTAATTGATCCTGCAATACTGAGGCCCGGCAGAATTGATGTTACTATAGTAATGGGTTACCCCGATAGAGAAATGAGGAAGAAAGCCATTATAAGGAACTCAGAGAGATATAAGATAAGGTTCAGGAATGAGGACTTAATTAACAAGTTAGTTGATTTGAGCAAATGGTTCACGCTCGCGGAAGTTGATGCATTCCTAAGGTTAGCTGCGAGCAAAGGGGACGGGATAGTAGGCAGGGATGAAATTGAGTGGGCGAAAAGAAAATTTAATGTAAGCATAACCGACAGAATGTCAATGCAGGATTATCTGCGCTGGTGGAGTAAAAAAACCCAAGGAATTGTTATTACCTACATACCTTCCCAAACAGAGATTTAAGCCGCTCCCTGAAATCTCTTAATCAAGTATATCTTATATTTACCGTCATCAATAACCATATAGCAGCCGTTAACTATGCAATAAGCCACCGCAGCAGCTATTGATGCATCCAGCAAGTCCTTTCTCCTTAAACCCTTAACTTTAACTTCAATACCTAATCTATTCAGCAAAGTTAACGCATCACTAACCCCCGAAAGCATGAGAACGCTTCTGGGATGAGTTTCAACAACCTCATAACCCGCCTTCATCAACTTAACACTTAAACGCCATCCCCTTATGCTCAACTTCCTCATCCAAGAGAAGTTCGGAGGAAAAACCCTCGAACCCATACGGATCAAGGCCTTATCCACATCCCTCATTAACGGCTTACGCATGAGCGGAGAGTCAATAGCAATAACTATCGGCTTAATCTGATCAGTGTTTGACACTATTGAGTCATCACTGCTTAAGCAGACAGCCTTAACTAAGGAGGGCGCGATACCGCCCAAATCTATTACTGCAAAACCTGAACATTTAGTTGGCTTTGCAGCCAAATCAATCCCTATAACATAAGGCGGAATCAGTCATCAGCTCCAAATAAACAGTAAAAAACTAATTATAACTTCATAAGTTAGTTACTTACATTCAGAAGTACTAAGGTTGGCTGGATCGTCCCACAATTACCGCAACTCTAGACCATTTAAACCCGTCTTTTCTAACTACATAAGTAAATTCTTCCATCTCTCTTATTATGCCTTCAGGAACGCCGTGATCTCTCCATGCTTTGACGCTATTTTTTATGTTCCTTTCGATCTCATCTAAAGATGCCGATTCTTTTTGCTCAAACTCGCTAGAATACTCTATAATGAATCCACATTTTTTCACTAGGTTAGCCCAATAGGTTATAGGCTTGTAGTCTTCGTATCTCCCAATACTGTGCATTGCTTTGCGCCAAAGGTCAGCATACTTCTTATACGACCTACATCCCTCTGGAGAGGGCTCAACTATTACTATCCTTGACGCAACCCTTTTCGCCTCATTCAAGACCTTCAGGTGTAATCGGGGGTCTATCTCGTGGAGAGTAAAATGAAAAAGAGTTATGTCGAATGATCTTTCTCTCAATGGTAAGTGAGCTGCATCTCCACAAATAAAAAAGGCGTTTTTAACCTCAAAAGACTTTTCCCTGGTCTTATTAAGATCTGTATCGATGGCAACCGTGATACGGGCACCTTTGTCAACTAGAACCTTGGTTGACTCACCTGTTCCTACGTCAAGGACATTAAGCCTCCTTATATCCATAACGTCTTCAAAAGCCATTGAAGGGATTTTAGCAGACTTCAAGTATTCCACCAAAACTAATTCTCTAACCCATGACTTTAATGCTATCAAGCTTACATTAATCTCCAAAAATATTTTTGGTTATACATTGCTTATTAATGTCAAGAGCAAACCGCTCACCAGACATATCGCTTAATAATAAAAACAAATAACTAAAATTGATTACAAGAAAGTGAGCAATTTTAATTAGATGCTCACCAGAATTACTAGGAATAGCCAGAGAATTTATGACTGAAGCCTACTCTCTAAGTCATTAGCAGAAGGAACTACTCAGAAATCTCTGAATCAAAATTTAGCATTGAAAATGTTGCATTAAACCACAGTTATAGATTTATATCATGGAGATGCTTTACTTAAAACGAATATCTAATACCTAAATAGAAAATTCCAGCTAACTTTTATCTTCTTTCAAGATTCAAGTGCATATCGATAATGAATCTCTCTTTGATTAACTCATTGCACGGTTTTGCCAACCAGAAGGTGAATTCAAAAATTTTACCTTTAATTTTTAACCTACTCCTTAACATTTTTTAGGCTGTTGCTTCACCTTATTCTTTATTCTCTTAGCGTTTTCCTCCATAAACTTCACTGCTTCCTCAAGAGCTTTCTTGCCTGACCCTGTTAATTCATAGGTTTTGCACCCATTTCTTGACTCTCTAATTAACCCTTCCTTACGTAACCTGTAAACAACGGAATATAATGTGATTGTTGAGGGAGTGAATCCAAAGCATCTGGAAATCCTTTTCTTTATATCGTAAGCGTACGTGGGCCCATCACTTAAGCACGCTAAGACATAAATCCATAAATTCTCAATCGTCATCTTTCTCTTTAACCTTGTTAAAGGACCCCCATCCAAGGGGGAACACCACCATTACCTCTTTATGGAAATTAAAAACCTTCCTTAAGATAGATAGTGATTATCTAGGGGACTTCAGTACTTCGATTATTGCTTCAGAAACCCTGCTAACACACCAATTTAAAAGAGGTTTTTTGTATCCAATTAAGGCAACGGTTAATCTCCATAAGGGTGGCTCTGCTTTTGCTCCTGAGGCTTGAGGATGTCCTCCCCCGCCCAAGGCCTTAGCCACTTCTCTGACATTAAAGTTCTTGCTTCTAAGACTGATTGATTTGTATTTACATATTAAAGCCACATCAGCAGCAAATCTGCTTAGCATTAAGTTACCTATGAAGGAAGTAACGTGCTCATTATTGTTTTTGAAATAGTAGGCTAATTTTATTCCTTCAACGAACTTAGTGCTTGCTTCCTTAACTACATCGGAATAAATTCTTAATTCATTATCAAAAACTTCAGAAACCTTGTCAATAATCTCCGGTGTTAGTTCCCCTTTGAAGTTTTTAAGAAGCTGTACGGCCTTAACCCTCCATTCCCAACCGCCCTTATA
>JALWQN010000110.1:1043-3770 GCA_027083115.1 Desulfurococcales archaeon | reverse complement strand
GGTAAGGAAAGTCAACACTATTATATTATTTATATCATTATATTTATTTTAGAGAAGCAATAAACCTTTACTCGACAAGGAACTTGGTGTCTACAGGATGTCCTCAGAAAGGAGTGAAGAGCTAATTGAGGAGTACCGAGTTGATGATTTCACCTTAATAAGGGTTGTCAGAAGAAAGAATAGCTTGTTCGGCCCATACCTCTATGTTGTTGTTTCGCCCGAATTAAGCGATGTTGAGAGGAAAGTGATTGATTTCGTTCGTTCGTGGTTTATCGATAAGTACCCTAGTCCTGTTCTTGATATGGAGAAGCTTTCGGTAATTATTGATGGTGTGGTGGATAAGTTTGCTCCTAAATTGCTTAAGAAATGGGATAAGAATAAGGAAGTCAGCAAGGAGTCTATTGAGAGGATAAAGTACGTTGCTAGGAGGGATATTGTGGGTTTCGGTAAGCTTGAGCCAATGTTGAAGGACCCCAATATCGAGGATATCCATGTTTTAGGCATCGGCAAACCCATATATGTCTGGCACAGGTTCTACGAGAACTTGCCTACTAATGTTTATTTCCTCAGTCCGGAAGATCTGAATAGGCACCTCCAGAAATTAATGCTCACGAGTGGCAAGTTCGTTAGTTTATCTAGGCCTATAGTTGATGGTAAGTTGCCTATGGGTTACAGGATTAACGTAGTTCATTCAGTGATCTCCGAGCTTGGTACGGCCATAACTATCAGGAAGCATAGGGAGGTTCCTTTTAACATCGTCGACCTAATTAAGTTAGGAACAATAGCTCCTGAGCTTGCAGCTCTTCTGTGGGTGGCTTTAGAAAATAAAAGATCTGTTTTCATCGTGGGAGAGACTGCGGCAGGTAAAACCACTTTATTGAATGCAATAGCGACGCTCATTCCCCTAACCATGAAGCTCTCAGTTATTGAGGAGGTCCGCGAGATAAACCTCCCCCACCCTAATGTGGTCTACATGGTTTCTAGGGAGGGCGTGGATACTTTAGGTAGTGTATCTCTTTACGATTTAGTTAAGACCTCCCTGAGGCAAAGGCCCGATTACATAGTTGTCGGGGAAATTAGAGGGAAAGAGGCTTACGTGCTGCTTCAAGCAATTTCCCTAGGGCATGGGGGCCTCTGCCTTCCTTACGACCAAGAAATTCCTGCAAACATTGATGGTGAGTTCGGCCTGTATAAGATAGGGGAGATCGTTGCGGGTGCTGTGGAAGGTAAGTACCGGAAGGTCAATGTCTTAACTTTAGAAGGAAGCATCACTCGAGAGGTACCGGTGAGGAGCTTTATTATAAAGCAGGGAACCAAAAGGTTTATAAGGATTTTCACTTCTGACGGAAGTGTTCATGAAGTTCATGAAGACCACCCAGTAATCACTTATTATAATGGCAGAATCCTCACTAAGCTAGGTAAGGGAGTTAAACCAGGGGATTACCTAATCCAAGTGCCCCTTCCCGAGACCCTCCTAAATAGGTCAAGTAATGCCTCAGTAAGAGACCTCTCTAATAGGTCAAAAGAGAGAGCTCCGAAAAAATTAATGGTCAGTAAGGTTGAGGTAGTTGAGAAAGACTCACTCCTTTATGATATAGAGGTTCCTGGAACACACACCTTTGCTGTCTCAGAAGGGGCTATCCTCACACATAACTCCACCATGCATGCAGAAGGTGCTGAGGCAGCAGTAAGGAGGTTGATGGCTCCACCAATGAATATACCGCCATACCTTATCAAGTTGCTCGACATGATAATCCATATAACGAAGTTCCGGCTTAAGGAAGGGGTCAAAAGATATGTTATGACTGCCTCCGAAATAAGGGATATTGACCCAGAAACTAAGGAACCAAAGCTAAACGTTATTTACAAATCACGAATTAATGAGTTAGGCCTAAACAAGATTGAATTCTTTAGGCCCGAGGAATCCATAACCCTAGAGAAAATCACTGAAGTCAGAGGCATCGATGTCGATATGCTGCTTAAGAAGGTTTGGAAGAGGGCTGACTTTCTTAAGGAATTATCGACTAAAGACGTTAATTATAATCAAGTAATAATTGAGATATCAAGATATACTGATTAGGGTGAATGTCCTTGCTCTCCTATATTTACTTGGGTGGGTCCAAAAAAATACATATGCTTATGTCTTTAATTCCAGCCCTTACTTCAGCCCCCCTCGCTTTACTAGGTTTTTTAGGGATACCCCATCCAATTCAGTGGTGGGCTCCTGCCCTCCTAATTATTTTCGGAGGAACTATAACATTAATTATGTACCTATACCCAAAGTTCACTATTAGTTCCATGCTAACTAAACTTAACCTTTCAATGCCTCATCTAATCCTCAGAACCAGGACGTTGCTGATGGCTGGTGAACCGCCCCTCCAGACATTCATTAGGGTCGCTGAAGAAATTAAGTCACCAATACTTCAATACCTGCTTAAGTCGATAGCTACTGGAGAAACACCTGAATCCGTCATGAATGAGATAGAGAACTCATTAGGGAAAAACCCTACGATCGACAGACTAAAGAGAATAGCCTTATCCTTAAGTATGGGTTCGCAAGCCGAGTCCTTCCTGAAGGAAGAGTTTGAGGCAGTTATGGAGGAGCGTGAGGAGGCCCTAAGTAGAACTATCGAAAACCTCTCAATGGTTGTTGAGCTCTATATGGCTGCTGGAGTGTTTTTCCCGGTTATTGGTATTGTGTTACTTACTTCCTTATCCATCCTAGGG
>JALWQN010000110.1:0-1033 GCA_027083115.1 Desulfurococcales archaeon | reverse complement strand
GTAGGGCTAGACATTAACTCGGTATTAGCACTAATAATATTCGTGGCGATACCCATACTTTCAACATTCACAGCCGTTATAGCCAAAAAGATGGTGGAGGAAGCTCAACTATGAGTTTGAAAGACCGCAAGAAACTGCTGAGAATAACCTTTTTTTCTCTTCCTCCTTTAGGAATTACAGCTTACTTGTTGCTCCTTAAGTTAGTGATTCACGAGACCTTCTCAATTTATAATCCCTACCAGGCCTTAGTGGTTTCGTTCTTTATAGGCGTTGCCTTAATACCTTCAGCAATTTACGAGTATAAGCTTGAGTGGGGGGTTCGACGTTCTGAAGCTGAAGTACCTGTGCTTTTATCGGTTATTGAAAATAATTTAAGAACTGGATTAACATTACCTCAAGCCCTAAAAGCATCAACCGAATACCTTATCTTCATTAAAAAAGACGTTATTAGACTACTCAATGCTTTATCGGTGGGCGAAACAATCGATTCGGCTCTGAAATACTTTAGAAGGGACACACCGTTATTGTCAGTCACCGCTGATTACCTTAAAACCCTGAGTAGGGGTGGTGAGGAGCTTTACAAAACCCTAAGTGATTTTAGGGAGACAGTAGGGGAGATAGTCAACTACTCGGGTAGGTTAAGGAATGCGACACGCTCCTATACGGCAACCCTTTACCTTGTTATGATTGTATATTTAATAACTACTGCAGTTTTTCTTAAGACATTCATATATCCTTTAGCTACTCAGGCAGAAAAAACTCCTGGTTTATTAGCTCATATAAATTATAGGTCTATAACATCATTAATAATTTATGGAGCGCTCATAGAGTCAGTGATAAACGGGATTGCCTCATCCTATTTCTCAGGTTCTAAATATCTTTCATCAATATTCCATGCGGAAATACTGCTGTTTATTTCAGTATTAACGTATGCTTTTCTTCTTTTCCTCCCGTAGAGTCTTTTTAAGGACTTAAGTCAAAGATCTTTAAAACTTACGTCATCACTACTATTGTCTTATGTGTTTTAAATTTT
>JALWQN010000109.1 GCA_027083115.1 Desulfurococcales archaeon | reverse complement strand
AGCTTGGGTTAAGATTAACGGCCACCAAATCAAATATGAAGTTGTGGGAGAAGGTAAAGTCTTGGTGCCTGGTGATGGGATCAAGCCATTCAAGTATGACTCAGTGATCGGGACCTTACCGATGCTTAAGTGGCATATGGAGTTAAACGATAGCAGTGATTTCACCGTTAACGTAACCTACACATATGTGCTGAGGCCTATTGAGGTTGAGGTCCCCTGCAACTGTAGCCCTTCAGGGAAGGTCGGAGTGCTGGTATACAAGACAATTTATGCCATGGCAACCGGTAGGTTCTACTACATATATTCTAAGAGAGTGGTTGCTGACGTGACACTTAAGTTCGTGGGACCTAAATTCAATTACGCCAGGATTAACGTATCCTTAGTACCCCCACCTGATGAGGTTAGTGAAGGATACATGAAGGTGCTCCTAAGCCCACATGATGGTGGGGTAACTAAATTCGTCATCGCCAGCGACCTATTTAAAGGCGTGAGGAAGGACTTGCTCTTCGAGATATGGGGTTACCCCCTAAGCATGCCGACAACTACTGTGCCCCAAACCACAAAAACAGTGACCTTGACGGTAACTAATACCGCAGCCCAAAAAACCACAACAGTAACACTAACTAAAACCGTGACGGTAACGGCCACTGATAAGGGAAAAGCTGTCAGCACAACAAACCCCACCACGGCTACACTGAATAAAGTAGGCACTAGAAACTATTTTCGCACTCACTTCTCTCCAATTACAGCGGTGTTAGTGACTGCAGCAAGTATAGCTTCAGTCTTAGCCCTCCTTGCCGTGAGCTACTCCTTAAGGAGACATTAAGAGTTCTTGCTGAAGAGTTAGGTCACCCTCGGTTTTTCTTTCTTTTAAGGTGCCAGCACAGTTTAACGCATGAGGGCGTAGGCCGAGTTAACGGTATCGTGCTAGTCACCCTCAACTGCTTATCTAACCATTACCAGAGATCGTGTAGTGTACTTGCTTTGTCTATTTTTGCGGAATAAAACTCCACAAACTTTAAAAAGTTTGTGGAATAATACTCCACAAATGTTGAGTTTAAAGGAGTTAACGGAGGAGTACCTGGGGTCGCTTAAGTACATTAAGGAAATTCCGAGGCGGTTTGAGCTAGGTGAGTCCACAGATATCGTTGCCCTGATTGGCCCGAGGAGGGTGGGTAAGACCTTTATGCTTCTTAAGAGGGTGAGGAAGCTCCTTGATAAGGAGCTTCAAGCTCTGTATGTCCCTTTCGATGAACCCTTCCTCAGAGACATGGATGTTAGGAAGTTCGCAGAGTTGGTTAGGAAGGAGTTCCCTGATGGTAGGGTGTACCTTTTTCTTGACGAGGTTCAGGAATGGAGGGGGTGGGCCTTCAACCTTAGGTGGCTGCATGATGTGAGGGACTTCATCATATATGTTTCAGGGTCCTCCTCAGCTCTCCTATCCTCAGAAATACCTAGCCGGCTCAGAGGGCGGTACGTGTCCAAGACCCTGTACCCGCTATCGTTTAGGGAGGTGGTGGGTTTTGATGTGAGGACGTTTAGGGAGAGAGGTAGGGTTAGAGCACTTCTGGAGGAATACATGAGATGGGGAGGGTTCCCTGAGGTATGGGTCAGTAGGTCGCGGGAGAAGGTCACTTCATTACTTGACACGATATTCTACAGGGACATCATTGAGAGATTCAGGGTTAGGGATATTGAGGTCTTCAGGAGGGTACTGTATCACGCCTTAACGAATTATGCAAACTTCGTAACGTATAGGGGATTAAGGAGGTTTCTTAAGGGGATCGGTATCTCGGTAGATGTTAAGACAGTGATGAATTACTTGGCTTATATGAAGCATGCATTCCTGATATTCACGAACGAACTCTACACCCACTCACGTAGAAGGATGGAGCTAAACCCTAAGAAAATCTACGTGATAGATCCATCAATAATTGCCTTATTCCCAAGATCAGTAGATGAGGGCAGAATCATGGAGAACATCACCTACCTGGAACTCCTTAGAAGGAAGGGCCCAATGAATGACGTCTACTACCATAGAACCCAGAAAGGTGAGGAAATAGATTTCCTTATAATGCGTCATGGAAGACCCACTCAACTCGTAGAAGTAACTCATACGCTGGAACCCCAACACTTGAAGAAAGTTAGTAAAGCACTCCAAGAACTAAAGCTGAAGAAAGCCACCATAATAACGCGAGATGAAGAAGAGAAAATCCAGGAAGGAAATCACACTATCGAAGTAACTCCACTATGGAAATGGTTACTTAACATAAGCTGAGGGCTGCTTAACCGGCTAACACTTAGTACTCACGATAATCGCCTCATAACCACTCATTCACTAATTGTTTCTGCTAATAGTGTATAGCATTCACTTAGGGGATGAAATAATGTAGTTATACACAAGGAAATAGAGCAAGTATTAGAAAGCAATGAGATCATTTAGAACCATGGAGAAGAATAACTATTTTTCTTAGCGAATAACAGCACTAGAGAGTTACCTTACTTTGAAGAATCTCAACATCAATTGTTTTACGTCTCCCTAGTTTACTGAGTAATAGAGAAAAAGTTAGTATGGCATACCTTCAAGAATGATTCTTGATTCTGTTACAGTAACGTAGGGTAAGCTTATGTATAAAGTCTTTGAAGTTAGATGGTAGGTAAGGATCGCTCAGGTAGGTAAATAAGTCTTTGCAACGCTTATCTATCCAGTCAAGCCTACTTTGTCTTTCTGCTTCAGCTAACTCTATGTTTAGAGCTTCTAGGTGGGCTTTGTAGGTGTCAGGATATGCTTCCTTAAAAATATTTTTGGATATCCCGTATCCCATATTTTTCAGTATGCATACTTCAGCTACTTCATGTAGGAGAAGCAATTCCTCATTCAGTATTTCATTAAGCTGTATGAGATCTTTTTCATAGGTAGGAGCCTTAAGATATTCTAATAACTCTCCATCAGAGATTCTACATTTAATCTTTTGCTTTAGAAGTATTCCTAAAATTTTATTTAGTCCAAGATTCATGCCTACCATCGACCCTACAGAGCTCATGTCTAACATTCATAAATAGCTTTAAGTATTCTTCAGCTATCCAGCTTAAGACCTAGGCTTTAAAGAGCGACTCAAACCTTGAAGGACCTGTCCTAATTATAATAACAATAATAAATACAAACTTACACCTAAGTTCTAAATTGATGAATATTTATTGATTAATGATTACATATATGCTTATGATTCTTAAGTGAATTTAGCTATTAGGGTGTATGAAAGAGTTGTTTACTAATGTTAGGTACGTGATTGTACGCGTCTCTGATGTCGTTAAAATGATTTCTTTCTGGAAGGATAAGGTAGGTTTGAGACCTTCTTACGAGACTAGTGTTTGAAGTGAGATTCCTTTAGAGAATATAGTGATTGCGTTGCTTCATGATGAGAAAGCTAAACCCTGGAGGACGGGCATTGTGTTTGAAGTGGATAACATATATGAGGCCATAGAAAGACTAAGAGATAAAGGAGTGAAGGTCAGCGAGGTAGAGGATATTGGCTTTGGGCTACTTGCGTTCTTTAAGGATCCTGAAGGTAATGAATATGAGATATTCCAGCCTAGAGAATAGTAGTAAAGGAAGTAGATTAAGCTACTAAAACCTTTTCTCTTAGTGATCAAGCTAACTAATAGGATCTTTTTGCTAAGGCAGTATAATGTTTTGGAGGTGTAAGAAGCAATAAATTCTCCCTGTTTTTCTAAAGTTACAGCATTTTGTTGGGTTGATTAATTTAATTGAGAAACACCACCCACTATATATG
>JALWQN010000108.1 GCA_027083115.1 Desulfurococcales archaeon | reverse complement strand
TGAAGGCCTTCAGTGCTGACTCAACACCGCTTGCTGCTGCAGCTGCATTCTCGAAAGCTACGTGAAGCCATGGCACTGCCCATGAGGTATACGGAAATATTGTTGACGCTACCTCAACACATCCGGTAGCGTTAACTATTATTGTAGGTCCCCTCAGCGCAAAGCTCAGCAACTTAATCACTATTGGGGCACCGCATCCAGCACATAGCCTATGGCCAGGCAACAGTATTGACTGCCTCTCGCTGGCCATCCTCTTCAGGTTAAAGTCTAAAGGAATATTGTATTTCTTCCGGGGCTCGAACCTAATTAACCTATAAGGACTTTCCTTACCTGACATGCGGATCACCTCTCCCTCACACCTAAGAACCTTAATCTCTTACCTACCTCACCGCTCTTCATGATTTCCTCAAGCTCGTTAAAGACCTGCTTAACGTGTGATGGCGGCACGTCCCTACCACCCAAACCGTATATGTAGTTAACCATTAGCGGCGAGTTCCTAATGCCTTGGAGGGCTGTACTTATCTCCAGGAATGACGGCCCGAAGCTCCCGAAGCTTAAAGCCCTATCCATAACGCCGACGACCTTAACTTCCTTAAGCAAGTCCCTCACCTCATCGAACGGGAATGGCCTGAAGAGCCTTATCCTTAACACACCTACCTTCTTACCTTCCTTCCTTAACTCCTTAGCAACATACCTGACTGTCCCTGAAGTGCTTCCTAAAACCGCCACAACAACGTCTGCGTCCTCAACACCCCAAGCATCAATAACTCCGTCACCGTACTTCCTCCCTGAAAGCTCAAACCACTCCTCATTAACCCTCTTAACCACTTCCTTAACCTTCTCCATAGCTACTGCCTGAGGCACCTTATGCTCGAAGTAGTAGTCATAGAGGTCTAAAGGACCTATGGAGATCGGGTTAGACGGATCCAGCTTAACCTCGACTTCCTTACCTAAGTAATCCACGTAGGTCTTGACGGGCTTCCTGTAGCCTCCCAAGAACTTCTGTACCTCCTCATCAGGAAGCATGTAGATGTCCTCTAAGGTGTGGCTAAGTATGAAGCCATCTAAATTAACCGCGACCGGCAACTGGACTTCCGGGTCCTCAGCTATTTTGAAGGCCTGTATTGTTGTGTCGTAGGCCTCCTGAGTGTTTTCCGCAAATATTTGAACCCAACCGGCATCCCTCATCATCATGGCGTCAGAATGATCGCAGTGTATGTTTATTGGGGCCGATAGAGCCCTATTAGCGACAACAAGAACTAGTGGTAACCTTAAGGCTGAAGCTATGTATAGGTTCTCAAGCATTAGAGCTAGTCCCTGAGAAGCTGTTGCCGTGAACGCTCTCGCGCCAGCAGCGGCAGCACCTATTACCGCACTCATTGCTGAATGCTCTGACTCCACAGGAACGAACTCCGTATAGACCTCCCCATTAGCTACGAACTCACTGAATTTCTCAACAATTATTGTTTGAGGGGTTATTGGGTAGGCAGCCACAACATCAACCAAGCTTTGTTTGGCTGCGTAAGCTGTTGCTTCATCACCATTAACTGCCTTCTTAATTTGTTTATCTAGAGGAACTTTAGGGATCATACTCACTCACCCTCCGGAACCATCTTAATTGCTTTAGTTGGGCATACGTCCGAACATATGCCGCAGCCCTTACAGTAGTCGTAATTCATGAATACTTTCTTACCGTCCCACAAGATCGCTGAGTCAGGGCAGTAGAGCCAGCAAAGCATACAGTTAACGCACTTCCCGTAATCGATGACGGGCTTTAATGCCCTCCAATCACCTGTCTTATAATCTAGGGATAACCTATAGGGTAACGCACCTAAGGGTAAGGATTTCCAGCCTCTTGGTTCCTTAACTGATGATTTATCGCCCAACACTTCACACCTCCTTAGTCTCCTCCAAAGCCTTCTTAATTAACTGAGTATTGAGTTCAGCTAACTTACCTCCGAACCTCATCCTCACAGCTTCCTCAACAGCTTTTTCACTGGCTAACGGCTGAGCCTTAAGTAATGCACCAACCATCGCGGTATTCATTATTGGTCTCCCCAAGATATCCATAGCTAACTTAGTTGCCTGAACATAGAAAACCCTGAACTCCCCTTTCCTAATATTTAGTGCCTTAAGTAACTCCTCAGGCGAACCACTGAAGTTTATTACGAGAGTGCCTCCCTTCTTGAGGCCTTCAGTCACGTTACTTGTGCCAAGCAATGTTGGGTCAAGAACAACAACCACGTCAGGCTCGTAAATCATTGAGTGAATCTCTATCGGCTCATCACTTATTCTAGTGAAGGCCATTAAGGGCGCTCCAGAGCGCTCTGGACCGAATGCTGGGAAGGACTGCACGTGCTTGCCATCAATCATTGCTGCGACGGCCAGAAGGTTAGAGGCTGTCCAAACCCCTTGACCTCCCCTACCATGCCATCGAATCTCTAACACTAGTAATTCACCACATAATCTTTGGGGTAGAGGTTTTAACGATTATGTATTCAGTTATACATAATCATTATTTCTTAAATTGTTCGAAATAATGTTTTAGGGTAATGATATTTATTCACGCATAAATTAAAAGAAGGTGTTAACGATGTATATATGAAGGGTTTAATCAAAAACCTTTCTTGAGCTTAACCCTTAAGGAGTTTCTTAACTGCCTCAACTTCCTCTTGAGGAACTTCTTTATGGCATAACCACCAATCGAAGCACTCGTAGTTCTTTAGTCTCTCCTTAGCTTCATTAACCGTGCTTGCTGGCGGAACTATGGCTCTCTCACCAATTATTTCGTTGTTCGGCCAGTTAGCAGGTAACGCAACACCGTATTTATCTACTACCTGGAAGCCCTTAACCATCCTTAATATCTCGCTTATGTTCCTACCTAATTCAGCAGGGTAGTACAGGATTGCCCTAATAATGCCTTTAGGGTCAACAATGAATACTGCCCTAACCGTATGTGTTGCTGAGGCTGCATGAAGGAGCCCTAGCTTCCCAGCTACCTTACCCATAGGGTCAGCGATTATGGGGAAAGGTATCTCTACATTGAACTTATCCTTAATCCATTCGGCCCACTTAATATGGCTCCATGTGCTATCAACGCTTAAGCCAATTAATTCCGTATTCAGTTTCTTGAAGTCCTCGTACCTCTTAGCGAAAGCAACGAACTCAGTAGTGCAGACTGGGGTGAAGTCCGCTGGATGGCTGTAGAGAACGAACCACTTCCCCTTGAATCTATCAGGAAGCTTAAACTTGCCGTGAGTAGTTACGACCTCCATCTCGGGGAATTTCTCACCTATTAAAGGTATTTGACCTGGCATCTAACTCGCCTTCAATATATTATATTAAAATATTGGTATTTAAACTTTTATATTTAGAAAGTCCAACCAATTAATTAGTTTTTCCTTATTTTAAAGTAAGTTAATCCATCTCAGGGAGTTACGGTGTAGTATATTCTTTTCCTTCTTCTTCCTTTATTCTCAATCTTCAGGAGCTTAATTTCCCCGATCTCTGAGGTGTTCCTTACGTGAGGTCCTCCGTCAGCCTGAATATCTACTCCAGGAATCTCCACAATCCTTAACCTCTCTACGTTGGGTGGGGTCCTACCAGCTAACTTAACTACGCCCTCAATCTTCATGGCTTCCTCCCTACTCAGCCAGTATACCTTCGCCTCAATACCTTTCTTAACCACATCATTGGCTTTCCTCACAGCCTCCTCAAAAAGTGACCTGTCCATGGACTCAATGCTGAAGTCATCCCTCGCCCTCTCCGGCTGTATTTCCCCACCAGTTATTAAGGCCCCATAATCCCTATAC
>JALWQN010000107.1 GCA_027083115.1 Desulfurococcales archaeon | reverse complement strand
CCTAAGAATAGGGTATGAGAGAGTTACGAAAGAATTTGTTGAGGTGGCTGAGGCATTAGGGGAAAAGGGGTTTACCTTATTTGCTCGGGTCGTATATCCCTTAATGAAGCCCTCATACTTGGTAGCTGCCTCAATAGCTATAGTAATTAGTTTAGGAGAGTTTACAGCTACATTATTTATGGCTGGGCCTCAAGCAATAACATTATCTGTGGCTATTTACTTCTTTAGGGGTGTTAGGGATTGGGAGGCTGCTAATGCTTCAGCGGCATTACTT
Source organism: Desulfurococcales archaeon (assembly GCA_027083115.1). Lineage (GTDB taxonomy): Archaea > Thermoproteota > Thermoprotei_A > Sulfolobales > NBVN01 > S013-73. The sequence continues at coordinate 3,548 of JALWQN010000107.1, read as the reverse complement.
CTTGCTTCAGCAGCGGCTGTCCTTTACACGCTATCAAGAAAGGTTGAGAGGTGGTTGTAATGATTGAGCTGATTAACGTCAGCAAGTCATTCGGCAAAATTAAAGTTCTAAAGAACATTAACCTGAAGATCCCAGAAGAAAGAATAACTGTTGTCTTAGGTCCTTCCGGAACTGGAAAAACAACTCTCTTAAGAATAATAGCTGGCTTAGAAAGAAGCCATTCTGGTAAGGTAGTCATTAACGGTAAAGACGTAACTACCTTACCGCCTTGGGAGAGAGGAGTCTCCATGGTTTTCCAGCGTCCTGGCCTATTCCCGCACTTATCAGCCTCAGAAAACATAGCCTTCCCTCTAGAAGCATTACAGTTCCCGAAAAACGAGGTTAGAAGGAGAGTGGAGGTTGTAGCCAAGCTTGTAAGGGTCGAGCACCTACTTAATAAATTCCCTGATGAACTCTCGGGAGGAGAACAACAAAGGATTTCCTTAGCTAGAGCGTTAGTTATTCAGCCTAAGTTACTTCTTCTTGACGAACCCCTAAGTAACTTAGACCTTAGATTACGTGAGGACTTAAGGGTTGAGTTAAAGAGGCTTCAAAGAAAAGTGGGTATAACCTTCATACACGTTACGCACGACCAAGATGAAGCCCTAGAGCTAGCTGATTTCTTAGTGATATTGTTTAAGGGAGAAGTAGTTGATTATGGAGAACCAGTAAGAATTTATGAAAGCCCAAGGACTTATGAGGCAGCAAGCGTTCTGGGGCATAACATTATTCCATTAAGCAATTTAGGGCCGGTTGGGCTATCCCCTGAATCCATAGTTGTTCATAAGGGAGTGACTTATGGTATAATTCCTGAATATCATGTTTCAGTTAAATCTTCTGAAGAATGTAGAGACCCGCAATGCATAGTCAATCAAGTCTTGATCAGAAGGAATTACGGGCTAGCTATCCTTGATTGTGGCACCTTTAAATTAAGGGCGGCTGTGAATCTCAATTCATTAGTTAAGGTTAAGGAAAGTACTAAAGTATGTGTTGACTTTCTTAAGTATTCTCTCCAGCACACGTTCTAACTTTACTTATTAAATCATTCGGCGACCTACCGAAGATATAAGTTACGGCTTCTAAGCCTGGGCCACCTAAATCAACCACTGCTGACAGCTCTCCCTTAAACTCACTTAATCTTTTCCTTAATTCCCTTAGCAATTCCTCCTCATTCCGGTGAGATTCTATCACTAAGACACCCTCATAATTTCTTTCAATAGCGTCAACGCAGTCCTCAGAATATCGGACAACTACACAGTACCTGATGTCCCTCAGCCTACTCACCACCTCCAGAAGTACTTTAGCGGTGTGTTTACTCCCTCCTCTGACAGCAGGTCCTACTGCCTTAACGTTAGCACCCACCCTAAATATTCTGCCTGAAAAACCTACGGTATCCATTACTGAGGTGGCATTAGGGGTTGCGACAACGATGTTCATACCAACCTCGGGAATCAATAAAGCTGCTCTTCTTAAGGACCTAATTCTCCTAAAAATTTCATTAGCTTCCTCGACAAGGAAATCTGCCTGGCCCGAGAAAAGAGATGCACAAATATCACAATCTTGTGGCAACCCTTTAGCGACCTCTAAGTGAGTCCGGCACAATAACCCCCGTGATAAAAGAGAATTCACGTAGGCCGTAAATAACTTAATGTATCGGAGCAGGTCTCCATTTATTAAGGAGGTAGCTAATTCATCAATTACCTGGCTTAACTCGTCGGGAGGAACTCCTGCCCTCAACAGTTTATCACGAATTACTGGCTCCTCCATTCCCAGATACTTACTCACCATAGGTTGAGAAACGCTTAATAAGTAAGCAATTCTGCCTTGACTTAATCCCGCCCTATCTAGCGCTTTAGCAACAAGAGCCCTTAAATAAGGGATTACCGCCTTACTCACTATGTCATAAGGTAAAGTCACATTACATCCCGAATAAATAATTACTTAAGATAGATAACGTTTTATGAGTTCAGTTTACTTTCCTTAGCTTTATACAGAATCAAATAAAAACTAGGTAATCATTAATGAATAAATTATGCATACATTATGTCCCACTAATTAATAAACCCTCACGCAGACATAAGTATGTTAGAGTGTTATGAGGTAATAGTGTTGAGTCGAAAGGGGAACGACAAGGATAAGCATGAAGAAAATAAAAAACCAATCCCTTCTGAAGCCTTCCTCCCTCCTGAATTTATTTTATTCATTAAGGAATTTGAGAAATTAATGAATCAGATCATCTCTAACCCTAACTTGATGAGCTATGGTTCACAACCTCATTTATTTAGCTTCAAGATAACTCAGGGCCCTGAAGGAAAACCTGAGGTCACACCAATTATTCCCGAAGGCAGAAAAATAAGTGAGAAAAACTTTGCTGGTTTAGAAGACAACGCTGAAGTCATGGTTGAGGGAAATGAAGTAACAGTTGTTGCGAAATTAAGTCCTCACATAAAGCAAGCAAGAATTCAGGCCTCAGGTAAAGAAATAGATGTATTGGTAGGAAGGGATAAAGTTATGACAATCAAACTTCCTGTGAAGGTTGAGAAAAAAGAAGATGAAATAAGGCTAAGGAACGGAGTGTTAACTGCTAAACTACACAAGAAAAGCTTTCTTTAATCAAATAAACGCTTATTATTTTATATGCTATTCAAACTCTTAGTTAGGTGAGGTATTTGGCCTCATATGCAACTTGTGAACCTCTGCTTAAAGCATATGTAATTCTTTCTCTACTTCTATTAGCACTATTTATTTCGTTAGGAGGTTTCGCTTTCACAGCCCTTCAATCACAGAGCGCTTCATTAGGGAGCTATATCTACAGCGTAAAATCTTCAGGAGTGGCGGACGTTACTGTAGTCATCAAGGGAGTATCAGGCGATTACGATGTGTATGTCCATGTAGATCCAGGCATAATTGATGGAAGCATTACTGCATTTGATTCCCAAGGAAACATGCTACCCACGCAAGTAATAAATAAAACATTGATTGATGTAGTGACAGCAAATACAACAGATGAGGTTATTGTTGAGTATGTAGCAATCATTGGTGAGGAGGTTGGGGGCGTAACCTCAATAACTATATCTCCTTACGGCAATGCCACAATAAAGCTACCTTCAGGAAGCGCATTGCTGTATTTTACAGGTAATCCAGAAATCAGAATTATTTCTTCGTCAATCACGCTATATTATCCTGCTCCAGGGAAATATAATGTGAGCTTCGTCATCCAGCCAGCCAGCCCAACAACGATCACAACCACCACATCAATAACATCATCGCCTTCACCTACTTCATCACCCTCACCAACCACTACCTACACAACCACATCAACAACTACTTCGTCAACCACAACAACCACACAGACAACAACCGCATACACAACCACGAGCCCAACAACCACATCAACAACCACAACAACACCACCTCCTTCAGGATCCCAAACAACTTCGAAATCAACTTCTTCGGTAGCAAAGAGTTCAGTAACCACTCAACCGGCATCAAGCGCTTTGGGGAACTCT
>JALWQN010000106.1 GCA_027083115.1 Desulfurococcales archaeon | reverse complement strand
CACCGAACTTCCAAGCAATAAGTAATTTTATTACATCATCTACGTTAATTCTGAGTATCCTTCTACGTTTGCCGTTCCCTAGGTATTCTTCAAGAACCAAGTAACGATATATCTTGCCGTTCATAGCTTTCATGTTCTCGATAAATAGATACATGTTTAGGTTGCCATCTAGGGAACTCGAGATTCACATATGTTTTAAGCTCTGACGTTAATGCCTCTGGGCTTGTACTCGTTAAGGGGTTGCGTGACCTAACGAAGTCATGAGTATCTCCAGTAAGTCTTAACGTAACCTGTGTCCCGCCAGGTTCTGGAAAGGATTAGGAGGGATTAGAAAATAGTTGTTCGTGCCCACTCCTTTGGGTGGTTGGAGGATGCAAATATGCCTCAACCATTAAGGAAAAGTTACTTTTGGAGTTTGGGCTTTAAGGCTTGCTTCTCTTTATTACTTCACTAGCGGCTAGAAGGAAAAGAACACCTATAACTAGCGATACAGTGATGGAGATTGCTGGGGGAATGACATCGTAGGTGCCAGTGTAGGCAAAGCGTAGGGCTTCAGTCATGTAAGTAAGGGGTAAAGCCAGCGCTATAGGCACTAGGTACTGAGGCATTATAGTGACTGGTATAATTACGTCCGAAAGAAACATCATGGGGAACCTAACTAGGTTAAACACGATCATTACTTGCGCCGGGTCCTTAACCAAGAAGGATAGGAAGACTCCGAAAGTCGATGACGCAAACGTAGTTATGGCTATATTGACAGCTAAGAGAAGTAAGTATGCAGGGGGTTCTGGAAGAACTATTAAGGTAAGGAGTAAGACAGGGACTGCAGAAATCAGGCCCATTATGAAGCTACTTAATGATTTCCCTAGAGATATGCAGTTATAGCTTACGGGGAAAAGAAGTAATCTCTCAAAAGAACCTATTCTCCTTTCGAAAACTATAGACATTGCCGACATGGATGTTGAGCCGAAGAATAGAGCTAAGGAAATCATTCCTGGTGCTAACCACTCGGTCAGTCCCCCTCGCTTAGTCATGAACGCTAAAGCAAAAACGAAAGGGAATATTATTCCCCAACTCAGTGATCCTGGCTTCATGTAGTACTCCCTGAAATCTTTTAGAGCTATATATCCTGCCTTAACGAATTCGTCGAGCATCATTGCTCACCCACGATCCTGAGGAATAGTTCTTCAGCATCAGCACCCCTTAAGTTAAGCGTGCTGAGTTCCAGGTTATTTTGTTTAGCGTAAAGAATTAATCCCTCAATAACTGAGGTTGGGTCTGAAGCAACGATCTCTAAGTGGTCCTTCCTTAACTTAACGCTTAACGCGCCATTAAGTTGCTTAATTAGTTCACTCTCTCTAGGGTTTTTAGGGTAGAAAGCCACCTCAATAACTTCTTTGGCACTGAATCTCTTGCTTAGCTCAGCAGGTGTTCCTAGAGCAACAATCTTTCCTTTATTTATTACCCCTATTCTGTCGCTGATGTGGAAGGCTTCATAAACGTTATGACTCGTTAAGAATATGGTTACTCCAGACCTATTGAGCTCCAGTATTTTCTCCCAAACCATCCTCCTGCTCATGATGTCTAAGCCTGAAGTTGGTTCATCCAGGAAAAGGACTTTAGGGTTATGCGTTAATGCAGCAGCTATGGTTAGCCTTCTCTTAAGACCTCTTGAGAGGTTCTTGAACTTAAAGTCCCTCATTCTCCAGAGCCCGAAGAACTTCAGGAGCTCCTCAGCTCGTTTAAGCCTCTTCTCTCTAGGCACACCATACATTGCGGCAGAGAAAATCAGGTTCTGAAGGCATGTTAACTCAGAATAAAGGTTAGATATGTCTGGAACCACACCTATTACGCTCCTCACTCTCTTATAATCCCTAACCACATCATACCCCTCTATCCATGCCTTACCTTCGGTTATTCTCGTTAACCCAACAAGCATCCTAACAGTGGTTGTTTTCCCTGCCCCATTAGGGCCAAGAAACCCAAATATTTCGTTCCTCCTAACACAGAAAGATATGTGATCAACTGCCATTAATTCGCCGTACTTCTTAGTTAATCCCTCAACAGAAATGATGCATTCATTACCCATTTTTCTTTCCTCCGTCCTCAAGCACTTTAGGTCCTCTCCCATCATTATTGACTGAGCGGTTAATAAGAGCATAACTAACTGCAAGCTAGTTGCACAGCATTAACCACCTGAATTTAACTAGATTAATTATGTATTTCTGCTAATTAATTCTTGAGCATTAAGTCATCATTGCGTGAGGTCAAGAAAATGATTAAGGACTTACGAAATATTAGGGAACAGTACCCTATCCTTAAGCGGTGGGTCTACCTAAACACTGGAGATCAGGCCCCTCCAGGAAAGTACTGGATGAACGCAATTAAGGAGTGCCTGCTTTTTTATGAGGCAGGCAAGATCGAGGATGTACCACCATACGGTGAAGCAACTCATCCTTTCCTTACTCAGGTATTTTTCGAAACAATAAGGAAGGCAGCTGAACTCATTCATGCGTGTGCGGAGGAAGTCACAAACAACTATAGAATAATGACTGCGGCCAACCTAATCATTAATGATGTCCTTACTTGGGGTAGGGGTGATAACGTTGTCTTCACTGACTTAGATTATCCCTCAATCCCTTACATACTGCTTAATTTGAGGAGAAAGAAAGGTGTTGAGTTGAGGAGGGTTAGGAATAGGGGTGGCTTAATCCCTGTTGATGAGTTAGAGAGGTTTATTGATGATAGGACTAAGTTGGTAGTCATTAATCACACGATGCCTTGGAGCGGATACACATACGATAACGTTAAGGAAGTGTCTGAGGTTGCTCATGATCACGGGGCCTACGTTCTTGATGATGCTTTCCAGGCTGTTGGGGCAATAGATATTGATGTTCATAAGTTAGGTATTGATTTCCTTCTTACAGGCAGCTATAAGTGGCAGTGCGGTCCTGAAGGCGCAGGAATACTTTACGTAAGGAAAGAAATAATTGAAGAACTAGATCCGGACTTCAGAAACTATTTGTGGGCAGATATTAAGGGAAGAATACCTTTCGAGAGCCCAGAGCACGATAACCTAAAGCATTGGGACCGCCCCCTAGTTAAGAACGCAAACAAGTTCGAGATGGGGGTTAACGTAACGCCGATCCTTTATGGTTGGGAGGCAACCCTAGATTTCCTCCTTAATATTGGGATAAGCGAGATTGAGTACCGGGTCCGTAACTTAGGTGATTATTTAATCAGTAAGCTTCATGAAATTGGGTGTAAGGTAGTGACGCCTGAAGACAGAAGGAAGAGGCATGGGCTAATAGTCTACACTACAGGCAACCCTAAGATCGATAGTGAAACCTATAGGCGCTTCACTGCTCCGCCACCTAATGAGAAACCAATTAAGGTTTCCTTAAGGTATGTTGGTGGTGTGGGTGGTATTAGGGTAAGCACTCACTTCTTCAACACCAAGGAAGAAATAGATTACCTAATAGAAAAACAGAAGAAAATACTGGGAGAATACCGCTAAGTCATGTAGCTAACTTATACCTTACTTAACCTATAGTTCAAGTTCGGTCAAAGGGGACGGGCTTAAGACTCGTTGTGTTAGGGATAATTAGTGATTTATGTAGTTAATTATGATACTGAGGTGTTTACCTAGCAGAACAGGTTTTTATGGCTCCTTAACTAGCTTTGATTGCCTACTAGAGTATAGGGTTTTTCTCAGGTACGAGTATGTTGAGCCATCGCAGTATATTCCTGGAGTATGAAGTTGCGGGAAACCTTCCCTGCATGTGGCGAAGGCTAAGCCCTTCTTCATTGCCTCCTCCCTCACCATCATGATGTAGTTAAGCCTTCTCTTCGCTTGAAGATAGAAGTAACCCCCAACCTTAATTCCTTCATTAACGTACATTCTGTATAGTTTCTCTCTCAGTTCGGGAAAGGCATTACCTAATCTCTTTAGGGAGTCCCATCTGGCTTTATATGTTGATGTAGTTATTTGTTGGGCTCCTGCCTCAGCCACAGCATCGATCAGCTCAATTAGTTCTTCACTTGAGTCATTCAATTCAGGAATTATTGGGTCAACCCTGACGGTTACTGGTATTCCTTCCTGACTTAATTCCTTAATTGCCTGTAGCCTCCTAGTTGGTGATGGGGCGCCCGGCTCTATTTTCTTAGCTAATGAATCACTTAATGTGGTTATAGTTATTGATACTGAGGCGGGAGCGTCCTTAAGTAAGTCAGTGTCTCTCGTAACTAGGTCTGACTTAGTAACTATAAGTAACCTCATGCCGTGATTAAGTACTTGCTTTATTGCTTCCCTAGTGATCCTTAATACTTTCTCTGGGGGTGTGTAAGGGTCGCTTGATTCACTCATGGATATTAGGAGGCCTTCAGGAAGCTTCCTGAGGTCCTTAATTAACCTACCGATTAGATCTTTCTTAGGTCTTGGGTGATCGAAGTCCTTAATGTATGATCTTGCGTAACAGTACAGGCATCCGTGTGCGCAGCCAGTGTACGGGTTTAGCGTGAACTTATGTGGGCAAGTACAGAGTGGGGAATTCCAAGGATCGAACTCCCTAATAACTGTTAATCCCTTAATCTGCAATTTCCTTCCCTGCCTCATTTAGGGCGTGATTAAGTTGTTTGTTGGCGCCGGGGGCGGGATTCGAACCCGCGTGCCCCGCAGGGGGCAGTGGGTCTCTCCTCGCCGGAAATGAACTCGAGCCCACCCCCTTGGGCCGCTCGGGCACCCCGGCCCTTAAGTACTTGGTTGTTTGAGGGTATTAATGTTTTTAACCTCAGAATGCTGGGGGCTTAACAACTTCCTTAACCAGGTCCTTAACTGAGTTGAGTCTCTCCTGATGTTCCTTAAGGAATTCCTTAAGTCTTTCGGCAGTCTCTTTCTTGCATCTCCCGCAAAGTATTCTTCCAGAAACGCAGTCTTCATATAGTTTCCTTAACTCGTTATCGTCAGGTATTAGGTGGTAGGCGTTCAGCTCGAAGATAGGGCATTTCTGAGGTTCCCCGCCTAGCTTCCTCTGCTCTTCTGCGGTAGCCCTACCTCCTGTAAGGGACCTCATAACTTTCTTGGCTGCCTCTTCAGGAGGGTCTGTGAGGGCTATGTAGGAATCAGGTCTTGACGAACTCATCTTATCTCCAGTTAATCCAGTCATTAGTCTGTGGTAGGTTGAGGCAGGCCTACCTAACCTTATGTCGTTTGAGTACCTGTCAGCTATGTCCCTAGCTAGCCTCAGGTGGGGGTCTTGATCTGCACCCACAGGAACAAGAACTATGTCGTGGCCTCCGAACTCGTTTAGGTATGGGTGAAGTATGTCTGCTGCCTGCGTTAAGGCGGCCATGATTTTAGCTGGCCCCAGATCTTGGCCGTATATGGCCTGCATTTCTGCGAGGGTCACCTTCCTTGAGAATAGCTGGATGAGCCTGTAGTACTCTGGCCTATAGTTAGACTGGAAGTAAATCACGGTCTTCTCAGGGTCTAGACCTAAGGCTAAGTAGTTAGGTATGTATTCATTTAGTGCTGACTCAATAACTTCCTTCCTGCTTTTCTTCCTGACGGCGTAGGCCTCAACATCAGCTATAGCTACAAAGACCTTTGCCTTCATGACCTTCTGGTAATAGACTAACTGATCAATAACCATCTTATGGCCTAAATGCATTTTTCCTGAAGGCATTAAGCCAGTAAGTATTGCTGCCTTACCTCCTGACTTAATGACTTGCAGGAAGTTCCTGAAGTCTCTATGGCCGAAGACCACCCCTCTACGCATGAGTGGGTGGGGTTCAACCAACTCAGAGAGTTCGGGTAGAACCTCATTGAAGGGCTTTATTCCGAAGTAAGCGAAGAGCTTCTCATACTCCTTAATAGTCGTTGAGCTCCAGGGATCTATCCTTAACGCCACAATAGGCAACACCGGTAATGAGTTAAGGGAGTGCATTATAAGGTTTGATCAAGTAATTATCTTGAGGTACTCCATTGATAAAGGATGAAGTAACCCGTGTCAGTACGGGAGTAGATAAATTAGATGCTGCTTTAGAGGGTGGTGTGCCTAAGGGATCCTGGGTTGCGGTGACTGGGGAACCAGGCACAGGCAAGTCGATATTATGCATCCATTACGCTTGGGCTGGCCTTCAGGCCGGTGACCCAGTCATTTACGTGACAACTGAGGCTGAGTTCAGGGATGTCTTAAGGCAGGCTAGGCAATTCAGGATGTATTTAGATGATTATGAAACCCATTATTTGGGGGGAAGACCTTCCTTCAGGAGACCTCAGTTAGTAGTCATAGATATATTCAGCCTACTTAAGACGGCTAAGCAACTGACTGGGGATCTGGAGGAGATAGATAAGGGAAGAAAGTACGCTGCCCTAGAGATAGATGTCCTTATTGCCGCTATTAGGGAGGCCTACAGGGTTCTTGGCTTATTGAGTGAGGGCAGGAAGTCCCCATCGAAGCACGTTAGGCTAGTTATTGATTCCCTCTCTGCCTTCTGGGCGGATAGGCCGGCGATGGCTAGGAGGTTCTCCTACCAGCTAAAGATAGCTACACACAGGGAGAACGTAACTGCCTTCTTAGTCTCTCAGTACGCAATGACCACGAAAAGCGTTGAAGCATCAACACCGATAATAATTAAGGAAGGATCATCCATTAAGGTATTGCCTGCTTCGGATTTTATTGACAGGTTCTTCAGAGACAGTGAGGAAGGCGTGAAGCCCATAAACAAGGTTGGTTTAGAGACCCTGTCACTCAACCCTAAATCAATGTTTTTTGAGTGGAGGAGAGTTACTGCAGTAGCCAGACATAAGTCATCAGGGAATACACTAATTGTTAGAGCTTCAGGAGGCAGGAGGATTAAGGTCAGTGAGGACCACAGCATAATGGCTTTCAGGGGCGGGGAACTTGCCCCAGTCAGGGCGTCAGACCTTAATGCAGGCGACCTACTTCCGGCAGTCCCAACCACTAATTCAGTAGGACGTGAAGTAAGTGTAAACCTACATGATTTGACTCACTCAGGCATTGAGTTAGTTAGTGTTGAGGGCGTTAGCAAGGATGCAGGGAGCGAGTTCGTGTATGACTTATCTGTTGAGGGTAACGAAAACTTCGTTGCTGGCGAAGGGTGGTTGGTGGCCCATAACAGCACCTTCGGTTTCGGGCTAGAGCATATAGCTGACGGGGTCATTCATTTATGGATGAGTAATCCTGAGGAGGTTAAGGAGGTCAGGCGTTACTTAATAATTAAGAAGATGAGGATGACTAACCACTACGAAGGTGCTTTCAGGGTCTACATAGTTCCTGGTAAGGGGATAGAGCTCAAGCCATTAACTTCCTTCAACGAATGATTAATTAGGTATGGTGCCGCGGCCGGGATTTGAACCCGGGTCACAGGCTCTCCACGCAGGAGAGTTAATGCTCGAGAGGCCTGCATACTTGGCCGGGCTATACTACCGCGGCACCATAAGGAAATACCTAATGAACTTAAAAAGTTGAGGTCAGGCAGTAACACATAATACCGCGTCAAGAACTCTATCCTAAGGTGCGTGGTTTGCCAGAAGACTTCATAATGGAGTACGATAAGGAAACAGATATTGCTCACTTAAGACTTAAGGGTGAGGAAATCGTTAGGTCTGAGGAAGTAGCTCCAGGCCTGATTATTGAGTACAACGCTAAAGGCGATATTGTAGGCATTAAGTTACTGAATGCCTCAAGAAGTGAGGAAGAACTTAAGAAACTATTTAATGAAACAGCAGACTCGATACTTCGAGACCTAAGAGCTTAGTCCCTCAACCCACGAATTCCTTGCGAGCCACCCATCAAGTTTCATTAAGAAAAAGTGGTGCGGCGGCCGGGATTTGAACCCGGGATCTCCGGCGTTCTACGGACCTCTAGCTTGGCAGGCCGGCGTCCTAGACCAGGCTAGACGACCGCCGCCCTTAATTGATTAAGGAAGAAGGAATTAAAGCTTTCTTCCAGACTTCCCCCTTTAAGGTGCTCCACCAGAAAGGGCTGAAATACAGCTAGTGACACCGCAGCTCCAAAAATTCTCTAGTGGAAGGTGTTGCTTGCTTTAAACACTAGCACAGAATTCATGATAGTGAGCCCTAAAGCCTGACCATCTATATGCTACGTATGTATCTTCCTCTTCAAGAGCGCAGCCCAGTCTCGTGGAGCACTATGCTCATATCGAATTGATGAGGTTGTAATCGTCGAAGTAGAACTCGAGGAATGTATTCAAAATCTAGCGTTAAATGATACGAAGAACATGAGGAAGCTTGTAATGTACCATAACTTTATCCTCCGAAAACATTCCATAAGAGAATTCACTAAGTAACTGAATGAACCAAACTCGTTAACAAACCAGCCAAAACCTAAAATTGAAAGGGCAGCAACAAAGTCGTTCAGTTGTTGTGCCGGGTAAGGAAAGCCTTAGTAGTTAAAAGTGATTAAGCGATTATTCAAGCAAACCTTAAAAGAACGAGAAAATAAATAAACTACGGGCCCGTAGCTCAGCCAGGTGGAGCGCCCGGCTGATAACCGGGAGGTCGCGGGTTCAAATCCCGCCGGGCCCATCAGGCTTGTTATTATTCTGACTGTTCCTCAGTCTCTTGAGTATTATTATGTAACGTTTTTTGTTTTGAAAAACTGTGAGTGAGAGAGACGAAAAACATATACGAACTGTATGTGCGTAATGAGTTGTATCAACTGCCTAGGAAATTACATCAAGAAGGACTAGGTTATAAGAAGATAGCGAATTACATTAAGGAAAGGTATGGTTTTCATGTTTCTATCTCAACTATTCAGAGATGGGCCAGGAATATAAGCAATCCCTTAGGAAGATACAAAATACCTGAAAGATCTCCTGAGTTAGCTTACGTCATTGGAGCTTGGTTAGGGGATGGGACCCTCGCGAAAAGAGAAAAAGGGTATGAATATATGATTCGCTTAATGGTAAAGGATTACGACTTTGCCTCTCAGTGGGGGAAAGCATTAGCTAAAGCAGTTGGGAGAGCTATAGCCTATAGACCCATATGGTCTAAGAAGCATTGTCGGTGGCTGGTTTCAGCAAGAAATTACGCACTCTACTCTCTCCTTAGCGTTGCTCGTATTGATCCATTCGTTGTTCACGAGCTATTAGCAGATTTTCCTAGAGAGGCTTGCAGGGGTTTCTTTGATGCTGAAGGCAGTGTTAATTTTGACTATTATTACGTTACTGCTTGTGTTAATAATTATTCTCTAGTTTCGTTATTCGGAAGTCTTCTAGAATCACTTAGCATCAAATTCAAGGTCTACAGATTTGGTAGACCTTGCCTCATGACTGACCCAAAGTCAGGCGTTTCCTATACTAGGTCTCAGAACTTTATTTATTGCCTAAGGATTTCGAAGAAAGTAAATTTAGCGAAGTTTCAGGACACTATAAGCTTCACAATTGGCAGAAAACGTCAAAAACTCAAGAGATTACTAGAAAGATATAGTTAAACATATTTGTTTCTAATTGAGAGTCTTTTTTCTTGTGTTCTGTTTATAAAGTTCTTGTTCATACGTGGTTGTGTTTATGTTCAGATTATTCTGTATCACCCATAGGATTTCTTTATATTTATGGGTTCAAGGATAGTGATCGAGCCCATAATAGACTACCCACGAGACTAAACACGGCCTTAAACAAAAATCACTAAAACACATACTTTACATGACTCATTAAATCTGTTTCTACTTGCTCAAGAGGGACAGATACTTCTTGAGGAACACTAATAAAACTCCAAGCGGAATTCGCTAGTATTATTTGAAGTTAAGGTATGTAGTTTTTTGTGTGGCGGGCCCGGGGGGATTTGAACCCCCGACATCCGGCGTCCCTGGAGAGGGACCGCCAGTGCTTAGGAACCCCCGGGACCTTTAGGAGGCCGGCGCTCTATCCTAGCTGAGCTACGGGCCCCTGAAAGATTAAGGAATAAAGCAAATATAAAGGCTTCCATATATTTTCGGTAAGGAGAACTGTCTTAAACCCCTAAGCAGTAAGATATTATGGATGCGGGGGTGCCCGAGCTCGGTCAAAGGGGACGGGCTTAAGACCCGTTGGCGTAGGCCTGCGTGGGTTCGAATCCCACCCCCCGCACCACACTAACAACGTTTTAATCTAGTCGAGGTTCAATGAATTATGTAATTCGTTACCTACTTCTGGAAAATATTATATATACACTTTCCTTAATGATTTAGAGTAATTTGTAAATACATAACTTACTTACGTAAGAAATATTCGCATCACTTATTAGGTCCCACAATCCCTTATAATTGCTGTGGTAAAAACGAAGTTCTTAATTCATTGGGAGCTAAGCCCAGATAAGGAACTTAAGAACTTGGCTGAAGTCACTAAGGGATTACCTAACGTTAAGGGGGTAAAGGTACTTGAGTCTTACGCAACCCCAACAACGCCCGTTTGGGGAGTGACTTTAGTGGAGGCAGATAGCGAGGAGGCACTCTTCTCTTACTTCTTTGGGTTCGTTCTTAGGGTGCCTGGCATGTTCAGCAAGTACTTCCTCCTGCCTTCATTACCTACGGAGAAGGCAATAGAGAAACTATTGAAGCAATAATGAGTTAAGCAAGGAATACGCTAGGTATATGTAGTCAACCAATAAGTGATTGCTGGCTGAGTGAAGCTTAAGTAAATTTTTAAATAAAAAGTATTACTTCCTTAATTTAAGGTAAATAATCGATTTTAATTTGAGCCCTAACTTAATGGAGGCCGCAACTTGCTTTCTATAAATATAGAATTTACTGTTTGGTTTAATTAGGTATTAATATATTTTAGCCAGTGAGTGTTTCTTTCCCTAAGCTTTTTAAGGCATTAGTGCTTCAGTAATGAGAAAAACTTAAATCTTTTTCCTAAGAAAGGAAACATAAGGTGTCTTTAATGAAATCAAGTCGTGCACTCTCAAAAGTTGTGTCAGCCGTCATATTATCCGTAATAATTACTGGGATTGTAGTGGGTTTCGGAACATACTACGCCGCTATTTCCATGAAGGCCCCTACCTCAGCCAAAACAGTAACAGTAACTAAGACAGTTACTGTTACTGGCACCCCCACAGCAACAACCGCACCGAAAACAACCACCATAACTGTTCTGTTGGGTTCAGGAGACCCCACATTAATTCCCTACGTGAAAATTGCTGCTCAAGTGTTTGAGGCTAAGCACCCAGGAGTTACTGTCAGAATTAACTCAGTTCCCTTCATACACATGGTGACTACTGCCTTAACAGCACTCCAGAATCACGCGCCATCACCTGACGTGATTCTCTTCTATCCTTCGCAAGCCTCAGAGTTAGGGCCTTACTTGCTGGATCTGACTCCATACTTTAAGAGCGGTCTCTTAAACAAGAGCAATATACCCCCAAGCTCCATGACTGCGGTTTACTTGCTTAACAAGCAGGGGCAGATAGTGAAGACCTTTGGTGTTCCATTCCAGCAGGTCTTCGGTTACGTACTGGTTTATAGGAAAAGCTTCTTTCAGAACACTACCTTAGCTAATGAATTCAAGAGCAAGTATGGCTTCGACTTCAACCCGCAGAAATGGGATACTTGGGATAAGCTAATTACTGGTGCTTCATTCATTCAGCAGAAACTGAATCAGTGGAAAGGACCCACGAAGTGGGCACTGCTATTCCCTGACGGTTTAGAGCATGCATTAATAAACACATATATTGGTATATTCTATTCTTATGCTGTTCATGACAGTGCATGTACTGAAGTCCCTTCACAAGCTAGGATAGGGGTTCAGGGTTACTGGGCATACTTTAAGGAGGTCAACGGTAAAATAGTGCCTACATTAAACTGCACATCAGCACTTGAGGCCCTCAAAACCTATAAGAAAGTGATTCAGTTTGAACCGCCAATAACTGTTCAGGCCATGGAGTATCCTCAGCTGAGAGATCTCTACAGGACTGGACAGTACGTCATGGGTGCTGCTTGGACTTCCTTCCTCCCAATCTACAATAATGCGTCAGTATCTAAGGTTGCTGGTGACTTAGGGGTTGCTCCATTGCCTGGTGGAGCAACTGCTCAAGCACCGACCTTCGCTGGCGTTAACCCATACAGTAAGGATCCGAAACTAGCTGTTGAGTTCGTTAGCGTGATGCTCTCTGACCAAGTTTATAAGAAAGCTATTGAAGCAGTAGGTTTCTTACCTGCTACTTACAGTGGGCTTAAGTTAGCGGCAGAGAATCCTAAGACCTCATGGGTTAAACCATTCTACCAGGATCTTCTGAAGCCTAACCCTGTCTCATTGCAGAGAATGGCGATCTTTAATAGAATCACAAACTTCTGGAGTGACCTAACACCAATATTCCTGAAGCAAGTAGCTCTCTACCTGGAAGGAAAGCAGTCCGCTGAGCAAACCCTCAACAATATCCAATCAAGCTGGATTAAGTTAATGAAGGTTTCGTGACCTTAGCGCTTGAGTGCGGGTGAGGAAATGCTTAGGAAACTAAACGATAAAACCATTCTTTTTTTAGTTCTTCCCGCTCTATTATATCTTGTTTCCTTCACTACTTACCCAATAATAAGTAATTTTGTTTTCAGTTTCTATACCTTTAATCTTTTGGGCCAGATCAGGTATGTAGGTATGGAGAACTATCATATGGTTCTTGAGGATCCTTATATGGGTCCCATAATCAGGAACACACTTCTTTACGTGTTGGTTTTGCCTGCCCTAACTACGGCCTTAGCTTTACCTGTGGCCACTACTTTAAAGAGGCTGGGTAGGCTAGGTAACGCGCTACTTCCTGTCATGGTTATTCCTGCCTTCATCCCTGAAGTTACTGCAGCAGTCATGTGGTACTTAATGCTTAATCCTTTCTTCGGTATTGCCTACTACCTTACACCGAACTATAATTGGGCGGCATCGATATGGACCGTTATTTTGGTTGAGGTTTGGAGGGTTTTGCCAATGACTGTTTTAGTTATTTATTCTGGCTTGATCTCAATACCTAAAGAGATTGAGGAGGCTGCAGCTGCTGACGGACTGACTGGTCCTAAGAAATTTTTCTACATCGATCTTCCTTTGGTTATTCCTCAAATACTTATTTCTTATGTCTTCACAACGATATCAGCAATATTTATTTTCGGCCCTATCTACATAGGTTATTCTCAGGCTGGGCCTGGAGCCCTAGATAACTTGGCCTTTCACGCTTTTGAGGAGTTCTTCACTGATATAAGGTTAAGGGGTTATGCAGCTACGCTGATATTTCTCTTATCGATTATTGCTTCATTGCTCTCAATAATTTACGTTAAGGCATTAGGTTCGAAATTCGTGGTTAAGCTTCCAGTGCCTTCCATAATTCCTTCGAAGGAGCTACGTAAAGGAATTCACTATGTTGTGTTAGGTTTCTTCTTTATTTTTGAGTTCATTCCGCTTATTTGGATGGTGCTGATGTCTTTGAAGAGCCCACTGGAGCTAGTCACGATCCCCCCACCGATACTTCCTTCAAAGCCCACACTAAATAATTATTTAGCGGTTCTGCAGGAAGGGCTTCCCTACATTATTACGTCTTTAGGAATTACGGGCATTAACGTATTAATCACGTTATTTCTTGCTTCAATGTTTGCTTATGCTATAGCAGTACACGGCTTCGGGAAAGATAAGCTACTCACCTATAATTTCTACATTATGGCCACGCCTTGGTTGATCTACATAATTCCTTTATACAGCGTCTTGTGGGCCTTAGGATTAGTTAATAATTGGTGGGGTTTAGTCCTGACCTTCCCGATAACCACAATACCTGTATCTACTTGGGTAATGTATAACTTCTACCAGCACTTCCCTAAGCAGATTGATGAGGCAGCCCAGATGGATGGGATGAGCAAGCTTAAGGCCTTCCTGAAGATGGGTCTCCCACTCAGTAAGGCTGGTTTGAGCGTGGCTGCAGTATATGTTTTCGCGTATAGTTGGGGTAACCTAATCTTTCCCTTAGCCTTCACGTACTCCCCATACAACCTACATAACCCCTTATCCTTCACGGGCGCACAGACTTTCTCCATATATATAGCTGACTTAATGAGTCCTGCAGCAGCAAACTATGTTAAGGATGCTGCTGCAGGATTAATTAGTGCTATCCCACCAGTACTTCTAGTGCTGTGGGCCAGGAAAAACCTAATCAGGATGTGGGGTGGTAGATAATGGTCCTGGAGTTAAGGAATATTATGAAAGAGTTCGCTACCAAAACAACTAAATTCAACTTAGTCGTTAATGAGTTAGTTTTCGATGATAACAAGTACTATGTTATGTTAGGTCCTTCGGGCTCAGGAAAGACCACAACATTAAGGATTATCGCTGGGTTAGAGACTCCTGATTCAGGCAAAATATATCTTGATGGTAAAGACATAACATGGCTCCCCCCATGGAAAAGAAATATTGGTATAGTTTTCCAGAATTACGCTCTCTATCCTCACCTCACGGCATACGAGAACATAGCTGTACCTCTTAAGGTTAAGAAGGTTCCTGATGATGAAATAAGGAAGAAAGTTCTTGAGGTAGCTGAAATCCTTGAGATAGATAAGGTCCTTGATCACAGACCGAGCGAGCT
>JALWQN010000105.1 GCA_027083115.1 Desulfurococcales archaeon | reverse complement strand
GGGCACGGCAGCTACTGGGATAAGAAAATGTTGCCTAGGTTGGCAGCACCTGAATGGGTTAATTACTTCTCACCAACTAAATACCCGACTACACGGAACCTTAAATTGATTTATTCGAACTACACCATACTGAATCTGACTAAAGATAAGGACCTAATGATTTACTTAAAGACCCTACAACCTAAGGTAGCCTCCGCCCTAGAGAAACTTAGCGAAGCCCAGAGAAAAGTAGTTCTTAATTCATTAAGGAAATCAATAGGGTTTGTGTATGTAGTATATGCAGAGAAAGACCTAGAGTTTGATCAAACAGGTGATGTTCCACCTAAAAATTTAGTGTTAGTCCTTAAGGTGGGTCCCATACCATTACCTCAGGGCTTAGCTGAAGGAATTAATGTAATTTTTGAAAGACCAGACGGCATTTCGGTCTCGTTAATTCCTGGAGCAACACCCAATCTAACTAATCCTTTTGACATAAATCAGTACGGGAATTTAGAAGACTCAGTTGTTCAGGGCTTATTGCCTTTAGTGATAGCCCAGAACAAGACTGGTTCCTTCCAGTACATACCTGAAAATACAACACTCAGGGTCTCTCTTGAAGACTATTTAGGCAGTGTGTTAAACCTGAATAATCCTTCAATAGTTAACGCTATGTTCTCCCCAATGTTGAGTCTTGCTGGAGAACAGTATAAGGTCGGAACATACTTAGACCCCATGAAGTTCTTGATTTCTAAAGCGCAGAAAGGATTGCTTGAGGGTACAGCCCCGGTTATGAAGGGCAAGTACATAATTAAGGTAGCCATGCTTGCTAGAGTACCTAAAGAGTTCCGTACACCAGTATTAAAGGTAGAGGCTGCTAGGGTTTTGGGTGCTGTCTATGGGTTGATGGGCACTGATGATCAAGGAAGGGATCTTTGGCCAGCACTGGTTTATGGATTGCAGTGGGCCCTCATTATAGGTATTACTGTGGCCGCAATAAGCACAATGATTGGGGTGCTCTACGGAGTTATCTCGGGCTATATGGGTGGATGGACTGACTCAGTATTGGTTAGGTTAGCACAGATAGTTTACTCGCTTCCTGTGTTACCGCTATTGATTATATTGGCTTACTTCTTTGGGCAAAGCATCTGGAACATCATATGGATACTGATAGCGTTCGGATGGGTTGGGATAGTATTCACTGTTAGGAGCATGGCACTACAGATTAAGGAAAGCCTATATATAGATGCGGCGAAAGCAGTTGGTGCTAGTTCATGGAGGATTATTGTGAGGCACGTGTTCCCGCAGGTATTGCCCTACACTTTTGCATCAATGGCGTTAAGCGTTCCTGGAGCCATACTGTCGGAGGCAGGCCTAAGCTTTCTGGGGTTAGGAGATCCATCAATAGTTACGTGGGGTAAGATACTGCATGATGCTCAGGCTGGTGCGGCAGTAATTAATGGAGCTTGGTGGTGGGTTATACCGCCAGGATTAGGGATAGCTATTGTTGGGCTAACGTTCGTAATGATTGGTTACGCCCTCGATAAAATACTTAATCCAAGATTAATTAGGTGATACATGATGTCGCTATTAGAAGTAAAAAATCTTAAAACATATTATTATACCTTAAGGGGTGCTGTAAGGGCAGTAGATAATGTGTCCTTAACCCTGCAGAAGGGTGAAGTATTAGGTATTGCTGGCGAGTCGGGATGCGGTAAATCAACGCTTGCGTGGTCACTTATAGGTTATGTTCCTCCTCCTGGAAGAATAGTTGATGGGAACATCCTAATTGACGGTAAGGACATAGCCAAAATGGATGAGGCTGCCTTAAGGAAAGAGATAAGGTGGAAGAAAGTAAGCATGATCTTTCAGGGAGCCATGAATGCGTTAACACCTGTGTTCACTATAGAGGATCAGTTGGCTGAACCCCTGATTGTGCATAAGGGGTACACTAAGGAAGAAGCCAGGGAAGAAATAATTAAGTTGCTCAAGGCTGTAGGCTTAGATGAGTCCTTCCTGAAGAGGTACCCGCACGAACTCAGTGGTGGCCAAAAGCAAAGAATTGTTATCGCTATGGCCTTAATTCTACATCCTGACTTAGTGATTGCAGATGAACCTACAACGGCCTTAGACGTCATTGTGCAGGCACAAATAATGAACTTATTCAAGGAGGTCAAGAAGAAGTACAATATAGGCATGATATTCATCACTCATGACCTAAGCATAATCGCAGAAATAGCTGATAAGGTAGCAATAATGTATGCTGGAAAGATAATAGAGTTTGGGACATCAGATCAGGTATTCCTAAATCCGCAGCATCCCTATACCCAAGGATTACTGAAGTCAATACCTAGAATAAGATCAAAAGAAAAAATCTCTTGGATTCCCGGAGTCCCTCCAGACCTGGTCAGACCTCCCGCAGGCTGCAGGTTCCATCCTAGATGTCCTTACGCTATGGATATCTGCAGGAGGGAGGAGCCTCCCTTACTGGAGGTTGAGCCAGGTCACTACGTAGCTTGTCATTTAATTGCAGGTAAGGGTGGCAAGAAATGAGTGAAGTAGTGTTCAGGGCTAAAGGCCTTAAGAAGTACTTCCCGCTAAGGAGATCTATGAAGGAAATCCTGACCTTAAAGCCCAGAAGATATGTGAAGGCCGTAGACGGAGTAGATTTCGATATTAAGGTAGGCGAGGTATTCTGTCTCGTTGGGGAGTCAGGATGTGGTAAAACAACAACTGGCAGGTTAATTACGAGGCTTCTCGAACCTACTGGGGGCTTAATGCTTTATAAGCCAACACGTGAAACCCTAGAAAAAGTATCTCCAAAATACGTTGATAAAGACGGTTACGTTAACCTCACATCGAAGTTACCTAAAAGAATAGATAAAATGCTGAGACAAGAGATCCAGATAATTTTCCAAGATCCTTTTGGTTCTCTGGATCCACGAATGACTGTGTACAGCATACTTAAGGAACCACTGATAGTCCATAATATTGGGGACTCTGAGGAAGAAAGGAGAGAAATAATCTATAGAGCCCTCTCTGAAGTAAAGCTCACGCCCCCAGAACAATTTATCAACAGGTACCCACATATGCTTTCCGGAGGTCAGAGACAGAGGGTAGCTTTCGCAAGGGCCATGATCCTGAGACCTACGCTCGTCGTTACTGACGAGCCTGTAAGCATGCTTGATGTTTCGATAAGGGCAGAAATCCTCCAGTTAATGCTCGACATGCAGGCAGGCAGAAACCTCTCCTACGTATTCATCACTCATGACCTGGCAGTAGCTAATTACTTGTGCACAAGGATCGCAGTAATGTATTTGGGCAAAATAGTTGAATTGGGGACAGCAGACCAAGTCATCAATAACCCACAACATCCCTACACCAAAGCCCTAATTGCTGCAGTACCTGAGCCTGACCCTAAGAACAGGTTTAAGGTAAGGGAGCTACCTATTACTGGAGAAGTACCTTCAGCTGCTGAAATACCACCGGGCTGCAGGTTCCATCCTAGATGTCCTTACGCTATGGATATCTGCAGGAGGGAGGAGCCTCCCTTACTGGAGGTTGAGCCAGGTCACTACGTAGCTTGCTGGTTACACGCGAAACACTAATGGCTTTTTTTAATTCGTTCCTTACTTCCCAAACTTCTGGGGGAGCGTTAAAGAGTACGCGAATCAATAAAAAGTAATCATTACTTTAAGTAATGGAGGCTTATGGCATGGGTAGACCAGAAGCTAGAGCGGGAGTCGTGGGTTGGGGCACCTACATCCCGAGATACAGGTTAAGGGTAACAGAAATCGCGGAATTATGGGGATTCGAGAAAAGGATTGTGGAGAGTTTAGGCATGTTTGAGAAGGCAGTCGCTTCATCAGACGAGGACTCCGTAACTATGGGGTGGTATGCGGCTAAATCAGCGATTCTTCGGGCAGGAATCAAGCCTGAAGAGATTTCAGCAGTCTTTGTTGGCAGTGAGTCAAAGCCTTATGCGGTTAAGCCCTCAGCAACAATTATTGGAGACGCTTTGGGTGTTTCCAGAAAAAGATTAACTACTGATCTCGAGTTTGCTTGCAGGGCTGGTAGCGAAGCAATTAGGCTTAATGTAGCCTTAGTGAGTAGTGGGACAGTGAGGTATGGATTAGCAATTGGTTCAGATACTGCCCAAGCTAATCCGGGAGATATACTTGAATTTACTGCCTCCTCAGGAGCTGCAGCTTACGTCCTAGGCCCTGCTGAGGAGGCAGCAGCAAAGTTTGAGGGTGTAGTGACTTACGTGACGGACACCCCGGACTTCTGGAGGAGAGACCTATCCAAATACCCGCTTCATGGAGAAGGCTTTACTGGTTCCCCAGCCTACTTTCATCACATAGAGTCCTCCGTTAAGTTACTGATGGAGGAGTTAGGCCTTAAGCCCTCGGACTTTGATTACGCCGTCTTTCATCAGCCTAACGGAAAGTACCCGCTTAAGGTTGCAGCTAAGTTAGGTATACCTAAAGATAAGGTATTGCCAGGGCTAGTGACGCCATGGATAGGTAACACCTACAATGCCTCAGCCCTAATAGGGCTTGCAAAAGTTCTTGAGGCAGCTAAGCCAGGCGAAAGGATTTTGGTTGCCCCATTTGGTAGTGGAGCAGGAAGCGATGCTATGAGCCTAATAGTGACTGATAAAGTCAAGGATAAAGTTAATGTAGCTCCTACTGTAGAGGAATTGCTTTCTAGGAAGACCTACATAAACTACGCAACATATGCTAAATCAAGAAAAATTATTTGGAGGATTTAGGAGGTGAGCACGCGATGGCCAAAACCTATATTGCAGGAGTAGGGATGACTAAAGTAGGTAGGCATTACGAGAAAGGATTTAAGGAATTATCTCTGGAGGCCATAGATAAGGCACTAAAGCACGCAGGAATAGGGATCAATGAGATTGATTATTTGTTGGTTTCGTCAGCATTCCCTGAATTAACCCTACACCAATCAGATATAGCTACAATACTTGCTCAGGAGCTCGGTATTAAGGTACGGGCTCTAAGGGTTGATGCTGGTGAGGCTTCTGGAGCCGCCGCCGTAGCATTAGGTAATGACTTAATCAGGTTGGGGAGAGTGAGGACTGTGTTAGTTGCTGGTGTTGAGAAAATGAGTGAGTACCCGTCAGCCCAAGCTAACGCAGCATACAGCTCAATACTTGATTACGAGTACGAGGGTGTGCGTAATGTATCTCTAGTTAATTACGCAGCAATGACTTTAAAGAACTATATGGAGAGATACGGTGTTAGTAGGGAGGAAGTATTTAAGTGGGCCATTAAGATGCATGAGAACGCCCTAACTAATCCGTACGCCTATCTCTCATTCAAGGTCTCGTTGAAGAGAATGATGGATTCACAAATAATGTCTGACCCGATAACGACTTATGATGCTTTCCCTATATGTGATGGGGCAGCGGCCTTAGTGATGGTCGAAGAAAGTGTTGCTTCCACCCTTGATGGAAAGCCGGTCGAATTGTTGGATTACGAAGCCATCAACTCAGAACCCCCGTACTTAAGGGGCGAATTAACAGAACTTCCTGCAACTAGAAAAGCGTTTAAGAAACTAAGTAAGCGAACAGGGATAGTTGTTGATGAGGAAACAGCTATTCAGGTCCACGATTCCTTCTCGATTTATGGGTTACTTGCTCTGGAGGCACTAGGGTTGGCAGGAAAAGGAAAGGCCCTAGAGGCCTTAGATAATATGCCTTACCTAAATCATGGCGGTGGATTGAAGGCAAGAGGACATCCTGTTGGTGCAACCCCCCTATATGGTCTTGCTGAATTAACCTTGCTTATGCAAAACAGTTATCCAGGGCTGAATTACAGTAGGGACATTAGTTTGCTTCATACGATGTCAGGCCATGACAACAGCTCCTGGCTAATTGTTTTAAGGAGGTGATTAATTTGTTAAAGAACTCAATCTCTATATTCTGGAGGAAAAGATCCAATTACTACAGGATTAAACTGACTAAATGCAGGAAGTGTGGGAGAATTTCGTACCCAGCGAGAGAAAGGTGCCCTTACTGCGGGTCTAATGATGTGGAGCACATTGATTCCTCAGGCCACGGAAAAATACTCAATTATACAGTCAGCTACTATAGACGGGAAGGAGATGCTGAAAACATGCCCAGGATAGTAGCTCTGGTAAGGCTTGATGAGGGCGTAGTTATTCCTGCCGAAATAGTGGATTCCTCGCCTGAGGAAATAAAGGAAGGAATGGAGGTTGAGGCAGTTCTCAGGAGGTTAAACAGCGATGATCCTTACGGCCTTATATACTACGGCCTTAAATTTACACCTGTTTTAAATAAATAATTACTTGTTTTAAATAAGTATCTAAGTCTTTAAATACCCGGCATAAAATAATAATTAGGGTGTTGTTTACGGTTAAGTACGAAAAGCTTCTTGCTGGTCGGTCAGATTTATTTAGGGCTTCAGAAGTTAGAGAGTTACTTAAGCTAACTGAGGGGAGGAACATCATTAGCTTGGCTGGTGGGTTACCTGACCCAAGAGTCTTTCCGAAAGAAAAGCTGGCTCAAATAGCCCATGACGTAATTGCTGAGAGAGGCGATAAATCCCTTCAGTACTCTCCCACAATAGGCGTAACTGAGTTCAGGGAAGAACTTAAGAAGTTCCTGAGCAGGAAGGGCGTTAAAATAAACAGCGATGATGATGTAATAGTGACCACAGGCTCTCAGCAAGCTTTAGACCTAATCGCTAGAGTATTTATTGAGAAGGATGATGAGATAATTCTTGAATTACCCACGTATTTAGCAGCCATAAATGCTTTCAGATTATCTAAGCCTGGAATGACTGCTATACCTATTGATGAGGATGGTATGCGTACAGATATCCTTGAGCAGGAAGTTAAGAGGCTTAAGTGGTTAGGCAGGAACATTAAGTTCATCTACACTATACCAGTAGCTCATAATCCTGCTGGCGTCACGATGAGTGTTGAGAGAAAGAAAGAATTGCTGGAGATAGCAAGCAAGTATGACTTAGTAGTGATTGAGGATGATCCGTATTCTTACTTCATATATGAGGAAGGTATTGATGTAACGCCCTTAAAGACTTTAGATAAAGAAGGCAGAGTAATGTACATGAGCACGTTCAGCAAAATATTATCTCCTGGATTAAGGATTGGTTGGGTTCTAGGTAACCAGTATGCCATCAGCGTGCTTGAGAGAGCTAAGCAAACTGCTGACCTCCACACCCCCACATTAACTCAATACATAGGTATGGAAGCAATTCGTAGGGGCGTTGTTGAGAAAACAATAGAGGAAGCCAGAAAAATATACAGTGTTAAGCGAAAAGCAATGATTGAGGCCCTGGATAAGTATATGGTGAAGGATGCTTGGTGGCCTAAGCCTGTTGGTGGATTCTTCCTGATGGTTTCAATACCTTCCTACGAAATCGACACCAAGAAGATGTTGCCAGAAGCCATAAAGGAAGGCGTTGCTTACGTGCCTGGTGCTTCATTCTTCGCTAACGGAATGGGGTGGAACACCATGAGACTGAACTTCAGCTACCCGACACCTGAAGAGATTGACGAGGGTGTTAAGAGGTTATCTGACCTAATAAAGAGGAAGCTGAAAGGCAAAACAGAAAAAATAATGCCCGTCAACCTCTTCAGGACGTAGCAACCCATATTATCCTAGGGTAGCGCCTAACTAAATGAGGAATCTCTTTAAGTTCTTTAGTTACGGCCACGTTTTTCTTAAGAACCTCTCCAGGAACGTTCTTCAGGGCCTTGAGGCCTTTTTGAGGGTCGCTAAATTTGGCTCTCTCAATAACTACCTTGCGTGAAGTGTCTGGTAACTTAAGGAATACTGCAGGTATGTCTGGGGGGAGATAAATCCTTAATTCTTCATAATCTCCTAAGTAATTAAATACGTTCATCAGGTGATAAGAACTTAAAACACCTAAAATCACGAAATCAAATCCTCTTTCACTACTTTTAGAGATATTGATCGCCTTAACACCGAGTTCCGAAATCTTCTTCAGGAAATCATTGCTGAAGCACCCTACAGTAATGTCTTTCGTTTCGCGCAAATTAGATGCAATAATATAGGTCGTGAAATTACATCCCAGTATTAGTGGATTAACTGAATCTTTAATTGCTTCCTTAAGGTGAGGAATGTAGGAGAACTCAAGCCATAAAGGCAACAACTCGTTCAGCTCGCCCGACTGCTTGCCCTCCAACTTAATTAACGAGTCAGAAGGTACTGAAGCGTAAGAACCCATCAACCCATCAATATCTATTCCTAAAACCCCTGCTTTACTGTAAGGAACTACACCATAAACCCTACCATCTTCAGCCCCTGAATCAATGCCGGCTTCAAGAACTCTTAAAACACCATATGAGCCGGCTATCCTTCCTAAAGGAATAGGGAGCCCTGCCTTAAAGGAATTATCAAGGGTTGAAATCATGCCAAAAATCACTTTACCGAACACCCAACCCTTAGGTATGGGTGGCGAAGGATATTCCTTAATGCTTAATTCAGGAGTCCAAGCAAGAGCCTTCACTAACAATCACCCTGATAAAGTTATTACTTGCTGAGCTAATAATTCATTCATGAGCAAGCCATTCATGAGCACTGGGAAATTAGTTAAGGATTACAGGCCTTTAATGGAGTATTTAAGCTTATCAGCACCAGAACATAGAAACCGTGTACTCCCCTCCAACAAGGATTTCGATGTAATTAAGTCTTGGGTGCTGGAGAAACCGAAGAAAGTATCGGAGCTAATTCGTGAGCTTACCAACGTAAAGAAAGTGCTTATTGATGGAGAATTAGCTGTGAGAGCTGTTGAGAAGGCTTGGGGTTTAAGGATGAGTGAGGATTTGGCCATCAAAGAAATCAGTGAAGAGCTAGCTGGGTGGGTTTTAGAAGTAAGCGAGGAACTAGGCCTAATTAAGCTAAGCTCTAAGTAGCTCTCGTTTTAAATATAGTGATGGCTATAGTTTTTCACTAGGGGATTGCGTTGTTAAGGCGTTTAAGAAGAATAAATGCTGAAAGGGATATAGATGGCAAGGAAAGAGTTGTTAAGTACCTTAAAGACTGTCTGAATTCAAGCACTTATTACGTATGCCTTAAGAACTCATTAATTCATAGCGAAATCTCTGGAAACCCTGGAGAGATACTACTCTCTTTTGGAGGTTTACTGGTGGTTAATCCCTCAGTGGCCTTGATCTCTTTGGCTAAGGTATTGGCTGATAAGGAAATAGAGAGTAAGGCAGGAAAGAGGCTGATCTCATTAGTGAAAATAGCAACTTATGTCTTAGGTCCCTACCAACTTTTTAGTGCTTTAGTTGAGTCCAGGAACTACGCCAGTAACGCAGTATTTAAGGAATTAATTTCTTCATCTACCTGTACAGACTTAGTTAGGATAGGGGACATAATTAATTCCGATAGCAGAGTTCCTACAGAATACGCTATGGCATTCATCAAAGAAGTCATGAGCAGAGAAGGTTGTTTTGGTGGGAAGGAAGAGGCGCTAAAAACCGCTATTTCTTTACTGCGCCAAAATAAAATAACCTTAAAGCAACTGAAGAACTTACTCGGTAAGAAGAGCTTGAAGATCTTGATAACAAGAAAGAAAGGGAAGGTAAGCAAGGTCTTCCTTTACTTAGGTGATGAACTGATTGCTGAAGGAACAGATAAGGATTATGTTGTTGACTTGCTGGCTTTATCAAATCAGCTAAGCCAAAATAGTGTAGGAGTCTATAGTTAGGTCCTCCTACATAATAAGGTACCATACGACTTAACTCTTGCTTCATTAATGTCCTTAACAATATCCCATGAAATATCTTTATCGCTCCTAGGTTTTAATGGATCGATAAACCCGTAATTCCTTAGGTAATTAATTAATTGGCTGAAGCTCTCATTAGAGATCCCCCATGCAGCAATCCCCTTCCCTGTATTATAATTTCCTAAAGATATTGCTGCCTGAATATATGCCCAATTCCAGCTGTAACTATTTATCTCGACTCCTAAACCCTTGAGAGATAAGATAAGATCCTTTAGCTTACTCTTAAATTCTCTTTTCCCTATCATAGGGCAGTACTGCATTGGTGTCCATGCCTTCGGCACTAATGGATTGACTGAGACCTTAATCATTCCCTTGCCTGCCTTACTTGATTTAATTATCTTTTGAATTAGGTTACCTGCCTTTAAGCCTGCATCAGCTCCCTCACCAGGTAATCCCATAATGAAGTAGAACTTTAACCTCATTCCTTTATTTAAGGCCTTAATAGCTAGCGACTCCAGTAGTTCTGGAAGTAGTGGTTTACCTACTAAGTTAGATATTTCGTGAATTCCTGTCTCAGGAGCTAAAGTAAGTGTTTTCTGGCCTCCCTCAGCAATTAGCTCAACTCTTTCCGGCGTAAGCGTATGGTACCTGATTGATGGTAGGGAGAAACTGATTCCTTCATTAATTAGGTTCTCAAGTATTTCATCAGACTTCGGATGATCAAAAAATGATAGCGAATAAAGAACGGTCCTCTCCGAACTAAGATTCCTGACACCCTCACGGACCTTACACATTAGGTTCTCTAGTGTGCGATAGCGTGGAGGGTAAGAAACATAAGCTTCCAAGCAGAAAGGACATAACCACTTACAACCCCTGCTTACCTCAATATAGTAGCCGTCCCCATAAATAGGCGGCGTTTTTAAGGACCTAATTAACATTGTAGGTGTATAAATAGATTCAAGGCTCCTTACATGACCTCTAATAACTTCAGTCTTCCCCAAAACGTAGGATTCTTTAAGTTCCCTAATCTCATAAAAGACTCCTCTCAAGTAATCTTTTCTCCATCGCTTAATCCTCCCTAAAATGTCAGTAAGGTGCTTAAGCAGTATCTCACCCTCACCAACGAAGGAAACATCCATTACTGCCGAATAAGGTAAGGGATTCGCCATTATCGACGGTCCTCCCCCAATAATTAGTGGGTGTTTCCCTAACTCTCTCCTCCTTGTGAGTGGAGGTATTCCGTTCTTTATGAGTATCTTAATAAAGGCAGGCAAATCAAGTTCAAAAGTTATTGACGCAAGAATGATATCGAAACTGCCTAACCCTAGTGCCGACAAAGCCCCTTCTGTAGGGTTATCTAGGGTGAACCTGTCTACTAAGGCATTAGGTAGTTCTTCATTTAAGTAATAGTAAGCAATATTAACGAACAAATTAGTTATTGAGGCTTGATAAGTGCTGGGAAAAACAATAGCTATTTTAACGCCCTTCCTTCCCGAAACAGGATACACATTCAATTCGTCAAATAAACCAGTATGCAATTCCTTTCCCTTAAATTTCAAGAGCAATAATTCAGAAGAAACTCTAAAAGCCTTCCCTTACATATATTCAGCTCTCCTCCTAACTGTGAGAACTATTTCCTGAACAACAGAATTCAGAAGATCCTTATGCTTTTTCCGTATGTGATGCTCTACTTTCTCCTTAGGTAATTGCTGATCGCACTTTAGGCATACATATTTTCCTCTGACCTTAAGCACTATGGGTTCCACCTCTATCACGTAAGGGAATATCGCCCTAACTATTGATTCAGCCACCAAGTGATTCCTGGCCTTATCGACAACTCTCTGGACATAACCCCTCACCCTAAACTTAGAGATATTGTACTTGTGTCCAATAGTGCTGGGAGACAACCCATCAATTAAATACTCCTTTATTGACATAATCGCTACTGTGTCCCCAGCAAGCCTCTTAAGTACTAAATACCTTGTTATTTCAGTAAGTGGGTCATCCATACCGCATTAGCCCCTGACCAAAATCTAAGTTATGGAATGTTTTTAAAGAGCTACCTAATTCCTCTATCTAAATAGAATTCCTGCATGCTCTTATATTAGGTTTTAAATCATGGAGAAAGGAATCATTGGAGTTATTGTTTATTACCCTCATCATCGATACCTTTAGGGGTTGGGGGGGCGAAAACTTGAGTGACAGGGTTTCATCAGTAATATCTCTTAAGGTAGATATATTAACCCTCCGAAAAATAGAGGTTCTCGTTAGGCAAGGATACTTCAAAAACAGAAGCGAAGTAATTAGGGCAGCAATAAGAGCTAAGCTAATGAAAGAGAAATTAGGGAAAGTAATTAATAATTAACCGTAGGTGAATGAACTGTCACTATCTTGGGAACCTAGATGGGTTAGAGTTAGGTTAAAGTTTGCTGGAACAGAGATCGTGACCTGCAAAGACTTATCGACTAATTTGTTAGTCTGTCCCTTATGCGTAGATATAGATAAGTTATGTCCTGAAGGAAAGGAAACTAATATCACTGTAGACAATATATACACTTTTTATACATTAGAGGACTTAGTGAATCATATGGTTACGCACGGATCACCTAAGTTCGTGAAGGTAATTAAGTCAGTTAAGGAGTTTGGAAAGAAGGGTGGTTCATCATAAAGATATACTTAGGTCTTTCGTTGGCTACATTACTCAATAATCCTGGGAGCGAAGATTTAGTTATCGATATTTGGGAGGGAGGTAGCGCTCTCTATGGATGGGATATCCTTGATGCCTGTGTCGATAGGTTACCGTTATTAGTTAATGAATCAACCTGCATTAAGGAGTTGGGAGGAGAACCGATAGAGACAAATATCATAACGGAATTTCACGGTGTGGAAGAAGACATAATTAAGAAGCTCGGTACTACTGATTTAAGTAGCTTCTGGCCCTTTAAGTTCGTTAAGAAAGCATATCTGCCTGAGGGTGGGTGGTGTAATCTTTTCCGCAGAAAAATCTCTAAGATACGGGGAAAAAGGGTTTTTGGAGAGATTAAGTACATCGATCCTGAAGCGAGGGAATTAAGGGTTTCATGGTGGAAGAAACTGAGGTATGACTCTCTACTAAATACCCTTCCACTCGATTACTTAATGAAGAAATTAAGGAAAATGGAGCCGGTTGAGGATAAACTTAAATCGGTGCCTCTATTCATTGGGTCATTAATCCTTAGGTCAAGAATGGATGAGGTCAGAATCTACTATTTGGGGAAGAAGAAGTTCTCTTCTGTAACAATAGTTCATCTTCCACTACTTACTCCTAGACTACAGGACTTCTCCATAGCTTACGTTATTATTCCTTACATCGCATACAGAAATCAAGGAGCATTTAGGGAGAAAGCCCTCTCGGATGCCAAGAAGTTAGGCCTACTAAATAAGGAACCTGTGTTCATAAGGGGTTACTTCGAAAAATACGGTATTTTGCATGGAAAAGTAAGTGGTTCTGCTGGCTTAGAAAGGTATGGGATAACTTTGGCTGGTAGATTAGGTAAGTGGAAAGAGCTAGGAATATGTGATGTTTTCAAAGAAATGAGAGCTGAGTAATACGTGAATAGTTAAGCGATAACTACTCCATTACCTAAGGAACCTTCCTCAATGAACTCAGCCCCTAAAACAGTCTGACTATCCCACCTACCCTGAGCCGAAGCCGCCGTCAGTATTAGGTCAGAAAGTTCATTAATTGTTAATGGTCGTGTGACAGGAAACTCCACACCATTTATAACTAAAAGAACATTTCCCCTCTTCGTTTGGTAAGGAACTACAAAGACCTCTATTCCATAGTCCTTAAACAATAATCTGGCCGTTTCCCAAACTGACTTAAGGATTATTTCACCTAGTTCAGAGCCATTAGTAACAACTGTTACTTCAATCCCCAAGTAGGATCCCAAAGGTAAGCTTACCAGTTCTTAATTTTTAAGCCCTCAGTCAAATAAGCAAGGGAACTAAGGTGACGGTATGGTTCGCTTATTTAACAAGTCCTTTAGGACCAAACATCAGGGTTAAGAAGGTCTTCTTCCTTGGATGGCATGATGAGGCCTCAGAACACCTGCTGAAGAAGGTCTCGAAAGTGTTTTCCGTTGAAGACATTAGTCCCGAGAGTATAGATGGTAAATACTTAACTTCACTAATTGATCCAGACATGATCGATGTTGTTGAGAAGAATTCTTTAGAGTTAGTTAGGGTTCAATGACCCAATAATTATATTTCTCCTTACCAATCAATACTTTGGGTGATTAAGTGTGAGTAAAAGGAGAAGGAAGTCAATATTCGATATATTTAATGATCTAATGCGTGAGGTCGATGAAGAATTCAGAGAGTTTCTTGAGGAGTTCGAGAGATTTTCGTCATTCCAGCCTTCAGAGATTAAGGAAGCAGGGATGAGGCCCTTTGTCTATGGATTTAGGATAACCATAGGTCCTGACGGGAAACCACGGATTCAGGAGTTCGGGAACGTTAAGAGGGCTGGAGTAGTTCCTAAAATAAGTGAAGAGATAGAGCCATTGATTGACGTGATTGATGAAGGAAATAGGGTGAGGGTGGTGGCGGAAGTGCCGGGAGTGGAGAAAGACAAGATAAAGTTAAAGGCTGTTGGAAGGAAGCTAATAATTAGTGCCTCAAACGGTAAGAAGTACTATAAGGAAGTTGACCTTCCTTATGAGGTAGATATGAAGACAGCTAAAGCGAAGTATAAGAACGGTGTGTTAGAAGTTGAGATTTCTAAGTTAGGTGGTTCAGGAGAATTTGAGATTAAGGTTGAGTAGAGCTAGTCTCTAGGCTTTCCTCCTCAATAATTAGGTTATTGCCTTTAACTAAGCTCTTCCCGCTTAGGTCCTCAATAATTAGTGTAAACGGAATAGAAC
>JALWQN010000104.1 GCA_027083115.1 Desulfurococcales archaeon | reverse complement strand
CCCTAAAGAAAAAGTATGAAGTTACATTAAGGTTCGCTTCCCACCCTTACTTAAGGATCAAGAAAGGGAATACTGAAGCAGATATAGTGCCTGCTTACTGGGCTGAAAGCATTGAGGAGATTAAGACGCCTGTCGACAGAACCCCTTTCCATACCAAGTACGTAATCAGTAAGTTAAGCGAGAAACAGAAGGACGAGGTCAGGCTACTTAAGAAGTACTTTAAGGGCTTAGGGATTTATGGTGCGGAAATAAGGGTTGAGGGGTTCTCAGGCTACTTAAGTGAGGTACTTATAATTAAGTACGGAAACTTCCTCAACACGTTAAGGAACATGCTCGAGTGGAGGTATGGAGCAGTAATTCTTGTGGAGGACACCGAGGAAGACCCAAAAACCATTAAGACATTATTTCGTGGTAGTCCTCTAATAGTTCCGGACCCTGTAGACCCTAGAAGAAACGCTGCTGCAGCAGTATCTAAGAAATCCTTAACTACAGCCATAGCTGGTGCTATAGCATTCACTGAATGCCCATCAAAGAAGTTCTTCTTCCCTCAGAAGGAGTTAATGAGTGTGGAGAAGCTGAGGAACCTACTTAAGGATACGGATAGGGTGGCAACAATAATAACTTATAGCGTGACCCCATCAACACCACCAGATATTATTTGGGGTGAACTCAAGAAAGTATCTAAGAAAATTAAGAACCAACTAACAAGCAAGGGATTTACGGTAGTAGATACTTCCTTATGGAGTGATGAGTCCTCCTTAGCTATTATATACGTGGAGTTCCTTCTTCCTTCAGGCAGAATAACGGAATACGAGATTAGGAAAGGGCCATCCATCCCAGTAAGTCAGCATATACGGAAATTCCTCCTTAAGTACACCAGAAAAATTAGGGGTGACGTCATTGGCCCGTGGGTGACTGACGATGGAGTTATTGAGGCCCTAATCCGAAGAAACTACGTAAATCCCTTGAGCTTCCTCAATTCATTACCTAAGGACGAAATTGAGGCTAAGGACCTTAAGCTAAAGAAAGTAGGTGGGCTTGAGACAATTATGGAATCCATCAACGGAAAAAACTCCCTGAAGACCGAAGTTCTTCATTGGCTTACTGAGGCCGTGGTTAAGAGGCCCTCGTGGGCAGGTACCTGTGCCTCACGATAAGAGAGCTTCACGTAGGTAGTGAAAGAAGGCCTAACTCTCCCCAACAACTTAATATTATCTAAGGTGGGCATATCTAGAGGCCTACCACAATGGGGGCACTTACCACCTAACCTCAGAAACAATTCTGAAGGTGAAGGGACACCGAAGCAGTCCTGACCGACCTTCTCAAACACGTAAATTGGGTTACCGCAATGCTTACAGCGAAATATTACCGGCACTCACAGTCACCAAAAAATAAGTTCGTCGTTAAACTACATAATAAGACATGCATTAAATACTAGTACCGTATTACCGTATTACTTGATTTCCATCATATTACTAAATTATGAAATACCGGATTACTTAATGGTCGTAATACCGAGTGTTCTTTAAAAAGTTAAAACATATTAATACAGTTAAATTAAGATTGGGTATCGAGAGGATTTAATAATTCGCAATCCCCTACTTGAGAGGGCCTACTTTGAAAGTGTTGGTCTGCGTTACGGGGATGCCTGGTGCGGGAAAATCGGTAATAGCCAAATATATTTCTGAAGCCCTTAATGCATCGTTAATCAGTATGGGTGACGTGATGCGTGAGGAAGCCTCAAGAAGAAGAAGGCCTCTAGACCTTAAGAGCATGATGGACTTCGCTATAGAAATACGTGAAGAGATGGGTGAGGATGCGGTAGCTAAGTTAGTTGTTGGGAAACTTAAGGAAATGAGTGATAAGCTGATTATTGTGGACGGTGTTAGGAGCCTTAAGGAGGTTGACTACTTCTCTAAATACGCTAAGGTGATTATTGTCGCAGTTCATGCCTCACCCAGAGAGAGATTCAGGAGGTTGAGTAGGAGGGGTAGGAGGGATGACCCAAAAACTTGGGAGGAGTTTAGGGAAAGAGACATTAAGGAGCTAAATATAGGCATTGGTCAAGTTATTGCTTTAGCGGACGTTATGGTGGTTAATGAACTTAAAGAGGAAAGCGTTATAAAGGGTGATGCCCTCCAGAGGGTTAGGAGGGTGCTGGAGAATGTTCTTGCTGAGGGTTGAGGCTGAAGTCAGACATACCGAGGACCTGAAGAAAGTAGTTAAATCAATAACTAATTTCTTCAGCATTAAGCACTATGTCGTGCGGGAGGAAGGACCTTACCCGACGGTAGTTGCTGAGTCAGATCGTGTGGAGTCCCTCCTGAAGTTCCATGACATACTCAGGAGAGAAAGAATCCTCGACAGCGCCAGAAAAGTTCTTGAGCACGGAAGAAGGGAAAAAACAATAGTGTTTAAGCTGCATAAACAAAGTGCTTACGCAGGACACCCATCATTCGTGAGCATAGATAGCGAATCCCCCTTAGGCCCCATAAAGGTCAGGATCTTGACTGATGGGGCCGATGAGTTAATAGACTGGTTAGCTCCGAAAACATCTGGGGGCCGGCCACTCTGGGATAAACCTATTCCGGACCTCTGAAGACCGTTTTAGGAGTTAGGTACAGCTTCAGGTATTGGGTAGCTGCGTAGGTACGCGGAAAGATCTTCCTTGCTTCATAAAGTAAGGGAGAAATGTCACTATACCTGGACGAAATATGGTACAGGATCAGCGTTCCCGGATTAATTTCTTTAGCTACTTCAGCAGCCTCGGCTGAGGTCGAGTGGGCGTACTCGGCAGCTAACTCACTATCCTTCGAAAGGAAGGCGGAATCATGAATTAAGACATCAACGCCCTTACACAAACCAACAACTGATTCAGTAGGTCTTGTGTCAGTCACATAACATAAGGAAATACCATTAAGGACCAACCTAAACCCTAATGTCTGTAAGGAATGCCTTAGTGGGACGTACGAGACATTTAAGTCCCTGAACTCGCTTGACCCATTAATTACCTCATGTATGGTGAGCTCGTAAGCAGGCCTGAAGGAAAGCATATTAAAATTATTAATTAAGTAATTCCTCAGCCCTTCAGGCCCCAAAACAGTTAATGGTGTGTCAGCACCAGCTAAAGACCTTGACTGTAGTAACGGCATGAGGCCTAGAACATGATCCCCGTGGAGATGAGATATTAAGACATACTTAATTGATGAAACGCTTTTACCTGCGGCATGCAATCTATGCTGCACTCCCTCACCAGCATCTAAAAGTATAGAGAGCTTGCTGTGAGTCACTAAGACTGAGGGTAAGTCATCACTGCCCGGGTAAGGGCCTCTCGCACCCAAGAAAGTAACGACCACCGGATTCAAGCCCTCATCACCACATAAATATCTCTAGTTAGTGCTCCATGAACCCAATTAAGGTGTTTCTCCACAAGCCTGAAACCCGCTCCCTTAATAAAGTCCTCCAAATAAACGCTGCTTTTCTGCGCGAAAACCAAGTAATGGTGTGGGGGAAGAACTTCCTTAGCCGAATGAAGGAAGCACTCCATAAGCTCATCCAGCCTTAAACCCCTAGCTTGAGTTAGTCTCCCGTACGGGGGATCTGTACCTATTCCGGAAACCTTAGTGTAAGGGAGGTCACACGCGTTCGCAACAACCACGTTATCGACGCATCCGTAGTGCCTTAGGTTCAGGGAGGCTCCCCTAACCGAAATATAGTCTGTGTCCGAACCAACGTAGTTAAGACCCATATCGCAGGCCTCAAGAAGGAAACCCCCAACACCACAGAACGGATCCAGAAACACTTCTCCAGGTTTCCTAGGAACTCTACTTAAATTAACGAATAATCTTGAGAGAATAGGAGTAAGCGTTCCTGGCCTATATACTGGCCTTTTCTGAGGGTCCCTTTCCCTTAAAGAAGATAATGTCCTCTCAAAAAACCTTAATCCAGCAACCATGAGTCCTTCAGAAATCACTACCTCCAATATTGGGGCCTGAGGTTTACGACAGAGTTCAGGAGCCTTACCAATCACTTCCTTAACTAAGTCCCCGTACTTTATGGGTGAGCCGAAATTCTTTATTCTGGTGAAAGATATGTGACTGAACCCCCCGAAATCACAGATTCTCGAATCAATTAATTCCTTAATGAATTTAGGGATTCCCTCAGCAACCTCCGTAGCAGTAAGTAAGGGGCCTCCAGACTTAACGAGGACAGCCCTTTCCTTAAGGACCCTGAAGAGGTTAGGGCTTGAGTCAGCAATAACCAACTGATCAAGAATTACTTCCTTCCTCAAACCTCCAGCTTCTGCCTCAGCTAAAGCCCTAAGTTCAGCGTAAGGCAATGTCCTATGCATCCCCGAAAGGAGGAAATACATGAGCATCTTATAAGAACCTTCTTCCAACCACATTAGCCACCTCGTCACCAACATCCAAGTAGGTCACTCCCTCAACCACCCTCCCAACGGTTTTAGCCACAATAACTTCATCGATGCCTGAATTCCTTAATCTCTCTACAGCACCATCAACAAATATTCCGTGAGTCGCTAAAGCAAAAACCCTTTCAGCACCTAAGTCCTTAGCTTTACTAGCTATGTCAGCCACCGTACCTCCAGTACTAATTATGTCGTCAATAACCACCACATCAACCCCTCCGAAATCAAGGCCTTCAGGAAAAGAATGAAGTATTTTGCCTGTGTACCTATCCCTAAATTTCTTAATGACTAAGTAATCCGTGCTTAAGGCCTTAGAAAGTAATGATGCACGATGCCTGGCTCCCTCATCGGGAGCCACCACTAAAGGATTCCTTAAATTAAGGCCACTCATATATTTCTTAAAAGAATTGAGGGGCATTATGTTCGTGGATCGACGTCTGAAAGCTTTAAGGACAGCTGGTTTATGGATATCAACAACATAGAGGTCGCTGATTCCTGAAGAACCAAGTAATTCAAGAACCACTTCCGCGCTAACGACTTCTCCAGGCAAAAATTCCTTATCCTGTCTCGCGTAAGCAAGGTAAGGAATAACTGCTGAAACTGACCTTGCTCCCCTCACACTTAATGTTTTTGCTGCCATCACTAACTCAAGCAATCTTCTGTTCTGTTCGGGGTACGTTGATTGAACAAGCACGTAGTCATCGCTCTCTATTGGGTGGGGGAACCTCAGGTAAGACTCCCCGTCAGGAAATACCTTATGAATTACTTCTTGGTGCTGGGCCCCTAACAAATTACTTATTCTCTCACCGATCCCTACATCCCCAGGAAGTGAGGCAACAATCACTCCGTAACCCCTATAATTCTTAGGTACTGGGTTATTGAAAATTAGTAATTGAAGGCATTCCTTAACACACGCTTTAGTAAGGTAAGCCAGCACTTCCAAGGGAACAGCCTTCAGTTATTAAGCTCCTGAACTCTTGATTTAATGGGTTGGGAATGAAGAAAAGGATTGACTTAAGCAAGCCATGGATTAAGGTAGCTAAGTACTGGAGGCCCTTAGGCAATAATAAGGTTGTGTGTGATCTATGCTACAAAAGATGCCCAATAGCTGAAGGAGGTTTCGGGGCATGCGGTGTTAGATACAATAAGGAAGGAAAACTATACACTCTCGTTTACGGTCTCTTAACTGCCGCTAACGTAGACCCAATAGAGAAGAAACCCTTAATGCACTTCATGCCTGGAACGAACGTCTTCTCGATATCCACTGCTGGATGCAACTTCATGTGTAGGTTCTGCCAGAACTGGACCATAAGCCAGTCAAGAAGGGATGAAGTCTTTGGGGAGTTCTTCACTCCCGAGGAGGTTGTGAAGGAAGCTAAGAAATACGGTGCTGACGGGATTAGTTATACCTATAATGAACCCACAGTCTTTTATGAGTTCATGCTGGATACGGCGAAATTAGCTAAGTCCCAAGGACTCTTCAACACTATGGTGACGAACGGCTACATGACTACCGAACCACTGAAGGAGTTAGGTCCTTACATGGATGCTGCGACAGTAGACTTCAAGGGCGGGGGAAATAAGGAGTTCTACAGGAAGTTTATGGGAGTTCCTGACCCAGAACCTATTTTCGAGACCCTCCAAGAGATGAAGAAGCAGAACATCTTCATAGAAATCACTAACTTGGTTGTGCCTAAGTACGGCGATAAGGTTGAAGACATAAGGAAGCTAGCTTCTTGGGTAGTTAATTACTTAGGTCCTGAAACGCCCTTCCATCTTCTCAGGTTCTACCCTAACTTCATGATGCTTGACCTTCCCCCAACACCCGTACAGACACTTGAGAAATTAGCTAATGTAGCTAAGGAGGAAGGCCTTCACTACGTCTACATAGGTAATGTGCCTGGACACCCTTACGAGAATACTTACTGCCCTTACTGTGGTGAGCTCCTCGTCAGGAGGTACGGTTTCCAGATAGTTGAGTGGAGACTAACTAAGGACAATAGATGCCCTAAGTGCGGGCGCAAAATAAATATTGTCGGACGTCCTAAGTGGTTGAGTGAGTGAATGAATGACTTACTTTATCCTTATTGCGGGGCCGGCAGGTTCAGGTAAGTCCACGCTGACTGGGGCTCTAGCAGAATGGCTAGCTAATAACGAATTAGACTCAACTAAAGTTAACTTCGACCCTGCTGCTGAGGTACTGCCTTACGTGCCTGATGTGGATGTCAGGAGGTATGTTGATGTGGAGGAATTTATAACGAAGTACAATTTAGGTCCTAACGGAGCGCTTGTGGCTAGCGTCGATTACCTAATCAATTACGTGAACGACGTGAGAGACGAGATTGAGGAAACAAAAAGCAATTACGCCTTAATTGATTTGCCAGGGCAGCTTGAAATAATAGCTTTCAGAAAATTAGGCCCTAAAGTCCTTAAGGAACTATCTAAGGGAGCGAAGACAACAGTGATTTTCGCTGTTGACGCAGGACTTGCGTCGGACCCTTCCTCAGCATTCTCGTCAGCACTGCTTAGTCTATCAGTACTGTATAGATTAGGGCTTCCCATGATTTTCCTCGTCAATAAGGTCGACCTATACGTTAAGGACCTAAGTAAGGAGGGCGTGGATGTAGAGCAACTTAAAGAAAAAATATATTTACTCAGGATGCTGAGTGATGACTACAGCTGCGTTAATGTGGGTTCCGAAGTACTTTTTATGGATCCTGATATTTCAGAGAGCCTGTGTAGGGTTATTAAGGAGGCTTGGGGGAATTCTGTAATACCTGTTTCAGCAAAGGAATTCGTTGGGTTAGATAGGGTTTATGCCTCAATCCAGAGGATCCTGACGGGCGGTGAGGACTACCTAACTGAGGAATATAACCCCCATCATTAATTAGGTTAATGAACTCCATCAATTATTTAAACAGCAACATTTTAATCTGGAGGGAAACAGTTTAAGGGGGTCTTAATAATGACTTCAGATAAGGTCGATGAAGTGATTGAAAAAGCTAGGGCCGAAGGAAGGAAAAAACTTCTTGAGCATGAAGCCTACGATGTTTTAAGGGTCTACGACCTTCCCGTGCCTAAGGCCGGCTTAGCTAAGGAAGCAAATGATGCAGTAAGACTTGCTGAAGAAATAGGTTATCCAGTAGTCCTAAAAATAGTTAGCCCAGACATAGTCCATAAGTCTGACGTTGGTGGTGTGAAGGTCGGGCTGAAGACTGCCGAGGAAGTGAAGGAAGGCTTCAACTCAATACTGGGGAGCGTGAAGGAGAAAGCACCTGATGCTAGAGTAGTTGGTGTGTTAGTTCAGGAGATGGTTCCTGAGGGTTTAGAGGTTATCGTCGGTTCCACTAGGGACCCGACTTTCGGTCCAGTACTTATGTTTGGTTTAGGAGGGATCTTCGTTGAGGTGCTTAAGGACGTTAGCTTCAGGATAGCTCCAGTAACTAAGTACGATGCCGAAACAATGCTTACCGAGATTAAGGCAGCTAAGATCCTTGATGGGTATAGAGGAACGCCTCCACGAGATAAGAAGGCATTAGTGGACATAATAGTTAAGCTCTCTAAATTCATGGAGGACCACGAACTAGTGACTGACGTGGATCTGAACCCAATAATGTCGTTCGAGGAAGGTAAAGGAGCAAAGATAGCTGATGCTAGAGTGCTCATCAAGATCTAAGGGTAGTTTCTGTTGGAGGATAGAGAGGAAGCACTAATTAATGAAATATCGAGAATCAGGGAAGAAATAAAGTCGCTTAAGGTAAGGAAGGCTGAGGTAGTAGATGATATTAGGGGGCTTAAGGCTGAACGCAGGGAACTAATAGAGAGGATTAAGGGCCTTAGGGAGAGACTTAAGTCAGTGCGGGAGAAGCTGAATGAGTTGAAGGAAGAGAGAAACGAACTAATAAATCAACGCAAAGAAACCGTTAAGAAAATACGTGAAATAAAATCCCAGCTCTTCCCTAAGAGGGAATTCCTGAATAATTCAGGAAAGAAGGTTAACAACATATCTGTAGCTAGGATAAAGTCCAGAATAGATCGTCTGGAGTGGAGAATAATTACTGAATCCCTACCCCTGGAGGAAGAGAACACCATAATAAAGGAGATATCTAGGCTTGAGGCATTGCTTGAGAAAGCTTTAGAGGCTAGGAAGCTTAAGAAAGAATACAGCGAATTAAGGGCTGAACTAAAGAGTCAAATAATCATACTTAATGACCTAAACAGCAAGATATCATCCCTATCCCAAACAATCAATAACTTAAGGAATGAGATAGGCGGGCTTAAGGAAGGAATTAACGGCATACAGAACGAGATTGAGGAAAGAAATAAGGCAGTGCAGGAGAGAGCTAACGAACTCCTTCAAATAAATGAGTCATTGGATAAGCTGTATGCAAAATATAGGGGCCTTCAGGAGGAACTCAAGGACTTAAGGATAGGTAGGAAGAAAGCTGTGGAAGCCAAGATAATTAGCGGTAAAAAGCAGGTGGCCCTAAAGAAGTTAGAGAAGGGGGAAAGACTTACTTTCGAAGACCTTCAAGCCCTTTACGGAGAGTTATCCAGCGAGAACGAAGAGTGAGGCCTCAAAGGTTTTATAACGTTTTAAGCCTAACCTCTAAGTAGAGTTTAGAGGCGGTATGTCAACTAAGGAAAAACTGCTGGTTCTTGCCGTTGATTTTGACGATGACTTAGGTAGGAATGGGTTTAAAACCCCCGTCATTGGTTTCGAGAAGTGCTTTAAGGTTGCACAGTCATTCGCCCTAAAAAGACCAAATGACGCTGACGCAAACGCATTATTTACGGCCTTAAGGATAGCTAAGGACCTTAACCAAAAACGCAATTATGCTGAGGTGGCCTTCGTCACTGGCCATGAGAAAGGCGGTGCTAGGGCAGGACTTAAGTTAAGAGATGAAATAAAGGAAGTTATTTCTGTTACGGGTGCCTCCTCGGCAATTCTGGTGGTTGATAGTGCGGAGGACGAGTTAGTTACTCCTGTCGTCCAATCACTCATCAATATTGTAGGGATTGAGAAAGTCGTTGTTGAGCAAATGAGAGGTGTTGAAGAAACCTACATACTTTTAGGGAGATACATTAGGAAAGCGTTAGAGGAGAGAAGGTTCTCTCGTCTTTTCTTGGGGTTG
The DNA here is from genome assembly GCA_027083115.1 of Desulfurococcales archaeon. GTDB lineage: Archaea > Thermoproteota > Thermoprotei_A > Sulfolobales > NBVN01 > S013-73. The sequence goes on along the minus strand of JALWQN010000104.1, from coordinate 5,181 downwards.
CCTGGATTACTGATCCTGACTTACGTTATTCTATCAATAACTCCCTACAGCTTTTATGCAGGCCCATTAACCCTCACGTTGCTTGGGCTTGCACTAGTTCTTAAGGGTTTCGGGTTCACGGAAGATATTTCGAGGCTTTGGAGGGCCTCCCCAATAATGAGGGTCTCTTTAGGTCTTACGGCATTAGCTCTCGCATTAACTACTGGTGTCGCTTTCCTATCGCTCTATAGCAGGAGCTTCTCAACAGACATCATTTCCTTAGCAATATATATGAAAGTCATAACCCCCTACGCATCCCTCTCAATACTTCCCCTAATAGTCGGTAGGTTGGCCTACAGGCTACTTAAGAAGTCTGTTAGGGTGTGGAGAGACATAATAGCTCTCTCAGTCCTAGGAGTCATATATCAGTCCATCATGAGTATATCCAGAATAATACTTACGGCAGACACTGAAGACCTAGCTCAGATAATGAAGGCATTGAATGAGAACTACGTTGTTCAAACCTTAGCTCTATACATAGGCATAATAATGACTGTCTCAGTCACGTTATATGCTGTGGAGAAGGAGCTATCATAGCGGGGTTCACTTACCGAACCTTCTTTCTCTCCGCTGATAGGATCTTACAGCCCTCCAAAGGTCTATCTTCCTGAATTCAGGCCAGTAAGCCTCACAGAAGTACAGCTCACTGTAAGCTATTTGCCAAAGAAGGAAGTTACTTACCCTTAACTCACCTGACGTCCTAATCACTAGGTCAGGGTCACTCACTCCATCCATATCCATGTGGGACGTGCCTAAGTATTTCCTGAAGGTGTCTTCATCTATTCTCTCAGCATTTAGCTCTCCATTTAAGGTATCCTTAACTAATTTCTTCACAGCAGTAACTATTTCCTGCCTACCACCATAACACACGGCTACATTGAGGTAATGGGTTGTGTAGTTCTTACTTAGTTCCTCTAATCTCCTCATCTCAGCAATAAGCTCTTCAGGAACCATATCCAGCCTACCAATGAACTTAACCCTCATCCCTCTCTTCCTTACCTCATCACCTTCAACAAACTCGTTTATGCCTTTCCTTAAGAGATCGAATAGGTGGCGTTTCTCTTCAGGAGGCCTCTTCACGCAGTTCTCGTAAGACATCGCGTATATAGTTACTGCCTTAATCCCTAAATCCCACAACCACTCAAGAACTTCCTTAAGCTTCTCATAACCTACTTCATGACCGAAGAGCGCCTGCTTACCTAAGTACCTAGCCCACCTCCTATTTCCATCAGGGATTATGGCCACGTGCTTGGGTTTAGGTCCTTCAGAAATCTGGCTCCATAACCAGAACTCGTAAGCCTTATAAACAGGCTTAAGGGTTAGGTCTATCACGCTTCTGAAGTTCTTAAATATGGCTGACGCTACTCTATATCTCCTTCGCTCCATACTACATCTTCATTTGATGTTTGTTATAGAAAGCTTTTAAACGCAATTAAAGACACGAAGTAGGTGATTAGATGGGCATTTACCAAGGTAATGACTTCAGGAAAATAACTGGTGGGAGGAGAAGGCCTCACCGACACAACAGGAAGTATGAGTTAGGCAGGTTTCCCGCATTAACTATGGTGAGTGATAAGGAGAAAAGGCAGAAGATAAGGGCTAGGGGCGGTAACCTGAAGGTGAGGGCCATGAGGGTCACTTACGCCAACCTAATAAATCCCGAATCTGGCGAAACAAAGAAGGTAAGGATAGTTAGGGTTGTGGAGACCACGGCAAACAGGGAGTACGCAAGGAGAAACATCATAGTTAAGGGTGCAATCATCGAGACTGAGGAAGGCATAGCTAAAGTAACATCGAGGCCAGGGCAGGACGGAGTAATTAATGCCGTCCTGATACCTTCTGAGAAAAGCGAGTAAGAAAATAATTACTTAATCACCTACTTTATTAGGGAGAGAGTTGAGTAAGAAAGTAATTATTTGGCCTGAATACGTTTCTGCCTCCCTAACCAGGAAGGAAGGTAGGAGAGTGAGTAAGGAATTAGCAATAAATAAATTAGTTCCTGATGAACTACTTAAGGCCTGCGAGAAGTTAGGTTACGAGTGTATCATAGAGGAAGGAAAGAAATACCCTCCCTCAGGCATTAGGTCCCTAAACTACAGAATAGTTATTGAAGTGCCTGAAGACTCAGGCTTAAGCAAGAACCAAGTAATTAAGGAATTAGCTGAGGCAGTTAAACGAAATACTGTTTAGCAAATAATACAGTCCTAAATCTAGTTAAGTATTACCAAAATACCTTAACGGCTTGAAAAAATTAAGGGTCAATCTTAAACGGTATATACCTTTTATACATTGCCCTCAAATGATATTGTGTGTGGTGTTCCTTTGATAAGGATAGGGTACTCATTACATAAGACACCTTCAAGGAGGCTGCTAGTTAAACTCACCACCAAAAGACCTCCGCGAATTGGTTCGAAGGTCGTGGATTCCGGCGGGAAAGTCGTTGGTAGGGTAATCGATATAATAGGTAATGTTACCTCCCCCTACGCTTTAGTGAAGCCCGCATCAGAAGATATTGAGCTTAAACAATACTCCGAGTTATTTATTAAACCCGTTTTCAGGAGGGAGAAAAAATGAGTTCTTCGTGCCCGCCTGAATCAATAATATATGATGAGGTCCGTGGGGAATTCATATGTACTGAAACAGGGGAGGTTCTGGAGGACAGGGTATTTAGTTACGGTCCGGAATGGAGGACGCAGGACTTAGGTAGTATTGACGTTAGGGTTAGGGCTGGAACGCCATACACTAATAAGGTGCATGACCACGGGTTCCATACGGAAATAGACAGCAAGACATTTCTTGGCAGGAAGCTCAGCAGAATCAATAAGGGCGTTAGGGCCGTCAACAATAGAGAAAGAAAGCTTGTGAGGGCCTTAAGACTAATGAATGACGTCATAGGTCATTTAGGCCTACCTAACTCCAACCTCCTTAAGAATGAGGCAGGAAGCATTCTTCAGAACTTAAGCAAGAAAAGCATACTGAAGAAAAAGAACTATAAGAAATTGGTTGCTGCATCCATACTGATAGCTTCAGAAACTACTGGGACCCCCATAGATAAGAAAATAGTGATGTCTATATGTGAAGTCACGTCAACCGAGTTATGGAAAGCCATGATCAAGATAAAGAGGGATTCAGGAATACCGATTCGTGCAAAACCCCTTGATCCATTGAAGTTCATCGATAAGATGGCCAATGAGTTAGGAGTGACTCCAGCCACAAAAGCATTAGCAATAAAGATAGTTTCGATAGCTAAGAAAGAAGGCTTAACGTCAGGTAAGGGACCTAGGGGCATTGCTGCGGCAGCCCTATATATTGCGTCAGTACTGCTTGACGAAAGAAAGACGCAGAAAGAAGTTTCCGAATCTGTAAATGTTTCTGAAGTAACTATTAGGAACAGATACAGGGACTTAATTGATAACTTAATAATCGAGGTTGAGGTCTAAGCAAAACCAAATTATTTTTCTTCAGCTAAAAGGTAATTAGTGTATTATTTTGGTTACACATATCTTATAATGGAAACCAGTATGGTGGAGGACTTCATCCTACTGAATGAGGGTAAAGCTAAGTTAAAGGTACCTAACCCGGCAAAGTATTTGAGGAGTGATGGCGTTTATGAGCCCTCATGGGCTCCAGTATTTTATAATCCAGCGCAAATACTTAATCGAGACATATCCGTCCTTGCATTATCTGCTTATTCAGCGATTAAGGGTGGGTCCTTGCTTTTGCTGGATGCGTTCTCAGGCACTGGAGTTAGGGCTCTAAGGTTCTTTAAGGAAGTTCCTGGAGTGTCGCTAGCTATAGCTAATGACTTAAGCGAGAGAGCTCACAAACTAATACAAGAAAACATAAGCCTAAACAATGTTGAAGACCATGTTTTAGCGACCTCAGCAGACGCTAATGCATTAATGCACATAATTAAGTCATTAGGTAAAACCATTCATTACGTAGATATCGATCCTTTCGGCAGCCCAAAACCCTACATAGATTCTGCATTGTGGTGCGTTAGGAACGGTGGGCTTGTTGGAGTGACGGCTACGGACACAGCCCCCTTAAGCGGAGCCAAGTGGCGAGCAGGATCAAGGCATTATGATGCTCACCTAAACAGGTTTCAGCCACCTCATTACTTAGGGCTCAGGGTTCTGTTGGGTTACATAGCCAGGAGGGCAGCATCAATGGACAGATACGTGAGTCCATTAGTGTCTTTCGCTAACAAGCATTACTACAGACTGATCTTAATGGTTGGTAGAGGTGCCTTAAGGGCTGACGAAATGGTTGCTTCTAAGGTAGGTTACCTAATTCACTCACCTGCAAAAAACGAATTAATGATCGTTAGGGAGTTAAGAGAGCTTTGGGATATAATCAAAGGAAACCAGAACCTAGGTAAGGAAGTAATGGGTCCTTTATGGGTTGGTGAGTTAGGCGATCCTGAATTCATAGGTAATCTAAGGAAAAAGCTTGGTGAGGAATATGATTACTTACCTACTTACACTGAAGCCAAGGAACTCCTTAGAATTCTGGAGAATGAATCCCCCTATGAACTCACTTACAGCATAACTGAAATCGCTAGAAGAATTAAGGTTAACACACCTAAGGTGCAGGCGGTACTGGAGTGTTTAGAGAACGAAGGCTTTAAGGCTGCGAGAAGCCACATATGTAGTGCGTGCGTGAGCACCCATGCCACATTCAAGGTCGTGGAGGACTGCGTCAAGAAATCTAGCCAGAGAACCAGTGAGTAATTGCCTCATTCTTCGGACAGGAACCTTGACAGAATAATGCATTTCTCTGGAGAAAAATACCCGCCCGCACCACATCTCTGTAGTTCCTTACAGGTGAAGCAAGGTATCTTACTTACTGGGTTAAGGTTAATTAAGATCTTAACTTGCGTTGCTTTGGCTGGACTAAACACTAGTTTGTAGGTCCTCCTCCCTTTATAAACGACTGGCTCACGCTTAATTAAGCCCTTCCTTACAAGGCTTAATACAGCCTTAGTTCCTTCCCTATTATCTATCCCTAACATCCCCCATAAGGTGCTTTGAACTATTCCTCCCTCACTCTTCGTTCTTTCCTTAACTATCTTCAGGATCTTTTCTTCAGTGCTTACTTCCATTAGTTCTGCCACCTTACCTATTAAATACTTGCTAAATC
>JALWQN010000103.1 GCA_027083115.1 Desulfurococcales archaeon | reverse complement strand
CAAGTGGAGTAACTCTTCAGAAACAACTAATTATAATTCAAGGTTAATCGATAAAGAAAGAATGCAACTCCTTCATTTAATTAATGAAGTCAAGGATTTCATTAATAATTATACAAAACATTATAATTAAAGATACTTTCTCTATTTTATTTTAATTGAGTTAGTTTCCACAGGAAGTTATGGGGTCTGTGGATGCTTAGTTGAGCAAGGTTTACGAGTGGGTTTTTTGTGGGTTTCCACAGGAAGTTATGGGGTTAGGTGAACTTGAGTAGGGTTTTCCAGGCATCATCAATCATTTTCTCAATGAGCTTAACGTCTTCGGGCTTCATCGTTCTGAACCTTTCCTGAAGCTTTAAGTACTCCGTAACTGGCTTTCTTCTCTCTTTATTCTGGTAGGGCCGGCTGAATGGGCTGATAGTTACTTTACCGTTAAATGCTTCGAAAAGGATCCACATGCCTGTTTCTACAGCTAGCTTAGCTACCCTGACCGTGTATTTGGGGTCGAATCTCCATCCGACAGGGCAGGGTGCGTGAAGATGTATGTACTTGAATCCCTTGATTGATGCTGCCTTCCTTAACTTCTCTATGTAGTCAGTTGGGTAGGCTATGCTTGCTGTGGCTACGTAAGGTACTTTATGGGCAAGCATAATTAGTGGGAGTTCTTTCTTTCTTTCCTTCTTCCCTGTCCATGTGGTTGTTGTCCATGCCCCGTAAGGGGTTAGTGAGGACCTCTGTATCCCGGTATTCATGTATGCCTCATTATCCACGCACACATGAATTATGTTGTCGTTTCTTTCGGCAGCTCCTGAGAGTGTGGCCATACCTATGTCCGCGGTTCCTCCATCACCGGCCCAGGCAATCACTACGGCGTCCTCACCAACCACTTCCTTAGCTGCTGCGAGGCCGGCCGCGACAGCGTCTGAGGAGGCGAAAGGCACGTTAAGGGTCGTGAACCTGAAGGAAGATCCTGGGGCTAGTCCCTGAATGACTGATGAGCACCCGGCCGGCACAACAAGAATTACTTTATCATCTAAGGCCATCCCTAAGTACTTTAGCCCTAAGGCCTCAGGGCATCCTGGGCATGCGGCATTACCTGAGAGCAAGTACTTTTCTTGAGGGAGTTCCTTAATGTTCAGGACCATCATGCCTCACCTCCATAATGCCACTCAATAAAGTTCCTGAAGGTGCCTGACTCCTCAACCTCACCCACCGACTTCAGAACTACGTTCTCTATGTCTTCGTAAGTCACGTCAAGCCCCGTGAGGCCGGCTAGCACGTTCTTTATAGGTAGTCTTAAGCCGGCTAGAGTGGTGTGCGTGACCACATCCAGGAATAGCGGGCCAGCAGATCCTGGAGACACTGATCGGTCAAAAACAATTAGGGATTTTGCGTTACTTAACCACTTGCTTATTTCTTCCCTTGGGAAAGGCCTGAAGTACCTTATCTTCAGTAAACCAACCCTTAATCCGTTCTCACTCCTTAACCTATCTACAGCTTCCCTCATGTCACCTACCCACGCGCCGACACCAGCTATGTAGTGGTCAGCGTCCTCACACCTGTAGCACTCGATTAACCCACCGTACCTCCTTCCAGTGAGCCTATACCACTCCTCATCAACTTCCTCAATAACTCTCTTGGCCCTCTCCTGAGCCCTAAAGATGTCTTCCCTCATCTCCATATTCTCCCTTAAGTCCTTAGGTATGTTACCCATAGTTAGTCCGTTGCCGGCCTTCATGACGTAGGGTTGCTTCCTTGGCGGGAGGAAGGAATCAATGACTTCTTGGTCAGGTATGTCTACGGGCTCAGTAGTGTGGCTAAGGATGAAGGCATCTAAATTAACTATGCCGGGCAAGTAAACCTTCTCGTCCTCAGTCACCTTAAACATCTTGATGAGTTCATCAAAGACCTCCTGATTGTGTTCCGCGAACATGATTAACCATCCTGTGTCTCTCTGGTCCATGGCGTCAGAATGATCGGTCCATATATTCCAGGGGGGCCCTAAGGTCCTCATAGCTACGGCCATAACTAAGGGAACCCTGGATCCTGCAACCCACCAAAGCATTTCATGCATGTACATAAGCCCATGAGATCCTGTTGCCGTGAAGGCTCTTGCTCCGCCGGCTGCTGCACCATAGACAGCAGCCAAGGCCGAGTGCTCTGACTCAACCCTAATTATTTTAGCGTCCAGCTCACCCCTCTCAATGAATTGAGCTAGTTTCTCCACTATAGTTGTTTGAGGCGTTATCGGGAAGGCAGCAACTACCTTAACCCTAGCTCGTCTTGCAGCCCATGCGGCCGCATAATTACCTGTTAAGGGCTTAACAGCCATACTCACTCACCCTCCGGAACCAAGTCTATTGCTTTAGTTGGGCATACGTCCGAACATATGCCGCAGCCCTTACAGTAGTCGTAGTTTATAGTGATGAATGCATCCTCCCTATCGACTATCTCAATAACGCTTTCAGGGCAGTAAAGCCAGCAAAGCCGGCACTTAACGCACTTATCGTTATGGAAGACGGGCTTCGTAACTCTCCAGGTTCCTGTCTTCCCCGACACTCCCTCCATAGGTTTAGCTAGCGGTAGGACTTGCTTAACCTCATCACTCAACACACACCACCTCCGAAAAACCTTTTTCTGCTGCTGCAGCGTTCTTCCTTCCTGACACACCACCTATGTACTCCTGGATTCCTTCAGTTACGTGCTTCATAGGGAAGTCTATTGCCTTAGCTAAGGCACCTAGAATAGCTGTATTAACTAGTGGCCAACCAGCCATAACTAACCCGTAATCAAGAGCTATCTTTGATGCGTCGACATAGCAAGTCATCCATGGGCCCCTAAAGTCCGGCCTCTTAGGCGAATTAATCACTACTCTCCCATCATCCCTAAGCCCCTCAAAAACGTTAACTAGCTTAGGTAATGCAGGATCAAGAACAACTATCACGTCGGGGTGCCTGATCATTGACCTGACCCTAACCCTCCTCTTAGAGATTCTGGCGAAGGCAGTTACTGGAGCACCCCTCCTCTCAGCCCCGAAGTGAGGGAATGCCGTCCCCCATAAACCGGCTTTGTAGGCAGCAACAACAAGAATATTTGCGGCAGTTACTGCTCCCTGACCTCCCCTACCATGAAATCTTATCTCAGTAAGGCCTTTATTCAGCAATTAAATTACCCACTATATTTAATTAATGTTTTTCAATAAATATGTTACCAAATATAAACAGTTTAAACATTAACGAGTATATTGTAATGACTCCCTCTCCATTAATTCCTTATTGCGCCTTAGGTCTTCAGGGGTGTCGACATCGGCGAGAACACCTAGGTCATGTGTAGGTACGTAATGTATTCTTGTCCTGAACTTGCTAAGGAATCCCTTAAGCCCTTTTCCCTCCTCACTTATTTCGGTGACGTAAGGTATTAGGGGCTTAGTAATGAGTAGTGGGTGACCTCCCTTACTTAAGGGAACATACTTAGGGATAATGATTGACTCCTTAACGTTATGTAGGTCCTGAACAGCTGCCTCAGTAAGCCTTCTTAAGGTTTCAGGCAGTATGAAGGGGACGTCCCCAGGATGTATAGCTACGATATCCGAGAACTTCTTGACTGAAGAAACCCCCACCTTAACGGAGTAGGACATCCCTTCCTTATAGTGTGGCGAGTAAACGTACTTGATGCCGGAGGCCGCCGTTGCTTTAAGAATTTCTCCTGCATCATGACCTAACACAACAACTACTTCATCAAATAACCCTGAATTAAGGAACTTCATGGCTGTGTGCTTAATTAAGGGTGCCTCAACACCACCTAGCCTCAAGGGCTTAAGTAACTTATTCCCGGGGAACCTTGTTGATAGGCCTGCAGCAAGAATGACTGCCGAAATTATCGTTTCTCCCCACCCGAGTTTGTTGCCGTGATTAACTTATTAACTTAATCAACTA
>JALWQN010000102.1 GCA_027083115.1 Desulfurococcales archaeon | reverse complement strand
CAATGTCGTAGCAATAAAATATTGCTACGACATTGTTTTTGACTTCTGTAAATATTAGTGTATTAATTACTGGTTCAGTAGTGTGGGGGGTTCTTATGGGTTTGTATGAAACCAACATGAGGGTTGTTATTGCCGACATCTCTACTCCTGGAGGAAGAGCCTTTGCCTATGGAGTTTACGGAACAGTCTTTGGCGTTTCTTGGGGGATCGGAAACTTAATTATGAGCTTAATTTTCAGCACCTTTAAGCCTCTTTTATTGCCTTACGTTATTTCTCTGGAGATTGCTTCAACAATAACGTTGGCTTGCTTCCTTAAAGAACAGCATAGGTAATTGATTAATGCTTTTTTCCCGTAAATTAAAATAAGCATTTGTGAGGTGTTAATAACTGCCTTTAAAGTTAATAGCTGAGGTCTCTCCTGGAAGAATACATGGTCTAATGCCTTATTTGCCTTGGGTCGCTGAATTAGCGGACGCCGCAGATATTCCTGAGTCTCCATTAGGTGAGCCTCATCCAAGTGCAGTAGGCGTGGCAGCTTACCTTAAAGGAAAACACGATATGGAGGTTTATCCTCACGTAAGGATCAGAGACTTAAACATTATTGCACTAGTGTCAAAGGCTTACCTCACCAGAATTCTTGGTTTAGACGGGTTAGTTCTATTGAGAGGTGAGGGTCAAGGAAGACCCTGCCTTAACTTAGGGACTGAAGAAGCTGCCGAAAAAATAAAATCTCTGAAAGGCTTAGGTGATTTAAGGTTAGGGGCTATCTTAAGCCTTAAATTCAGTCCTGAGAAAATCGTTGAGAGGGGCAGTAACCCTAACTTGAACTTCTACTTAATTATTAGGTTTTCACTGCCACTCCCTAATGAATTAGTTAATGCTTTACAGAGGGTCCGATCAGAGGGTAAGGAATTATATGCTTACGTATTGATTGCTTCAGAATTAAATAGGGACTTGGTTAGTAAGTTGGGTCAACCCTACATTCATGAGGAAGAAGTTAATGAATTCGTTAATGATGTTGAGGGCATAGTTGATGGGGTAATACTCTCAGTCCCCAAAGATAGGGAAGGGCTTAAAAGGGTCCTTCTCAACTTACGCCGCAAGTGATAATCAGGTGTTTAATTCTTCAATAGCTTTAACAATATTTCTTAACTTCATTAGCCCAATCCTGTACATCTCCATCCCTGAACCGGTTCCTAATCCACCAAACCCGCAGTCAGCGGAAACTAAATCTATTCTGCCTCCAGTAGCATTCATAAGTTCATTAAGCAAGGACTTAATCTCCTTTACAGGTTCCACGATAGGTTTTTTGGAGCTAGCTACTCCGGGAGCTAATAACTTACTTCCTGACTCTAAGGTCTCGGCATCAATGATTTTTAGGTTTCTCCTAGAGTCATAGAACTCAAAATTAATTATGTTCAGAGACGCAATGCTAGCAAGTATCTGAAAAAGATTTCTTGATACAACACCACAAACATGGATTCCCCTAATTTTCCCTGAGGCATCACTGAAGACAAAATTAAGGGCTTCCTCAACGTCTTCCTTATCATATCCGAATAAAATATTTTTTCTTCCTGTGATAACGCCGAGTATGGGCTCATCAACGAACAAGTGCGTATAACCTAACTTACTTAAAAACTTAATACATGATCTCACGTAAGGTATAAAGAAATCTTTTAAAACCCTCTTATTAGCGAGTGCTGTGGCACTCAATCCCTTGCTTATATCTTTAGTGAAGTAAACTCTTGAAGCTAAAGTGAAAGCACCCGTAACTGGACCTCGTAATCCCTTGAAGTTTAGCTTGCTTCTCTTAATGTAGTCTAAGGCCTTAACGGCTTCGGGAATCCTGATTTCAGGGACACTGTTACTCAGTAGTTTTTCAGGTGTGCTAAAGAAGAAATCTTCTCTCTTATCTAATAATCCTAACTCAGCAAGAGGATCAAGAAACATGTTTATGAATGACCTCATTTGAGGGTAAGGAGGTACGTCTAAACCAATTCTTGTGAGGTCATTAAGTATTTTGCCTATGAGCTCATCCTTATGGCTTAACGGAAAGCTACCTACATGGCTTGACTTAATTTCAGGTATCAATTCGCTCACTAACTCAGAAATAAATTACGAGAGGTTAAAAATAATGAGGTATGGCAGTAAGGTTAAGAGGGCAGCGAATTTGGTAAGCGTTGACGATAGAATAAGAGATTGTTTAGTGAACTTAGATAGTTATTGCGTAAAGGAAAGTGTTGAGGAGGCCTTAAGGCTTAGTGAGTCTGCCACCCACATAATTCTAGGTCCCATGAGTGAAGCAATGAATGAGATAGGGAAACTCTATGAGGAAGGAGAATACTTTATTGCTGAGTTAATTGAGGCAGCACAAATATTTAAGGACGTCATGAAGAGACTAAATCCTTTGCTTGAGGAGGAAGCAAGGAAATCAGCTGTCGATTCAACCATCAGTAGAGTTAGGGTAGCTATAGGCACCATAAAGGGAGATATTCACGACATTGGGAAGTCTTTAGTTGCAGTAATGCTTCAAGCAGCAGGGCATGAGGTCCTTGATTTAGGTGTTGACGTTCATCCCGAGCAATTCATTAAGGCCGTTAGTGATTGGGGGGCAGAAGTAATAGGGATGAGTGCTCTCTTAACAACTACCGCTAGAAATATGAAGGAAGTTATTGAGGAGTTAAAGAAACAGGGTCTAAGAGATAAGGTCTTTATCATAGTTGGTGGCGCAGCAACTGATGAGTCTTTTGCCGAAGAGATTGGGGCTGATGCTTGGGGAAGAAATGCTTTAGAGGCTGTGAAAATAGTTAATGAATTTGCTAGGAGGGGGAGGGTTGAAAGAAGTTAAACAGAAATTTAAAGTTACGGTTAAGGGCTATGGCACCATAGAAGTTGATGAGGGAAATAACTTAGGTCGAGCTCTTGCCAAAGCTGGCATAATAGACCTTCCGTGTGGAGGTAGGGGTTTATGCGGTTCATGTATAATTAAGGTTTCTGGAAAAGTTTCTGAACCAACAGGTAACGAACTAGTTAGAGGATTAGGTAAGGAATTAAGGTTAGCCTGCCAAACCAAGGTACTCGGTAACATGAAGGTTCAGGTATTAATTAAGAGGGCTCCGCCGGTTTCTCAGAAAAGCATCCTTATTCCTGTTAAGAGCTTTGATCCCTTAATTATAGTTAAGGAATTAGCATCCTCACTTACCCCTACATTTCCTTACCCCATCAACATATTCCCAATTACGAGACTAGATAAGAATGGATCGCTGATTGGTTTCTCCATAGCAGGTTATTTGGGCGTAACTACTAAGAAGAAAGATGATGTGAGTTCATTACTTGTTGATTTGGGGACTACAAAGATAGCTTATCAGCACATAGATTCTGGAGGTAAGATATTGTCTGAGGGAGCGGTACTAAATCCTCAAGGTTCTTATGGTGCGGACGTGATGACCAGGTTAGGTAAGGCGTTAGAGAGCGACGAAGCTCTTGCAGAATTAATGAATTCTGTTAGGTCTGAAATCTCTAGGTTACTTAAGGAAATTGGGGGTGACATCTGTATTCTCGCAGGCAATTCAGCGATGGAGACCCTTTTTCTAGGTCTTCCAGCCGGGCAACTAGCTCTTAAACCTTATCAACCTTACCTTAAAGGACCATTTACCACGATGGTAGATAATGTTCCCTGCTTGGTTGCTCCTATGGTGGGGGGACATGTAGGCGGAGACTCTTTCATGGATTTAGTAGCTACTGAAGGAATTAATGCACGCCCACCTTACATGATCATCGATATAGGCACTAATACTGAAGTCTTGTTGGTTTTAGAAAGGTCTTCAGGTAAGGAGTTAGTTGTTGCTTCAGCTCCAGCCGGGCCAGCTTTCGAAGGCCATCTAATATCAGGAATTACTTCAGTTTCTGGGGGCATAACTGGAGTCAAGATCTACGGGTTTAATGAAGATGGCTCCCCTAATTTTGAGGTTTCAGGGAAAGGCCCCGGTATTACAGGCTCAGGTGTTGTTTCGTTAGTTTCGGAACTGCTTAGGCATGGACTTCTAACTCCTTCAGGAAAATTAGTGAAGGGTTATGTGATGACGCCTTACGGTAAGGGACTCATTATTGATAAAGGTTCGGAAGGCATTCCTTCTACAGTCTTTACTCAGAAGGACGTGAGAGAATTTCAGAAAGCCCTCTCAGCAGTGAGGACTGCATGGGAGATTATGCTTAAAGAAACTTCGTTAGTACCTAGTGAGTTAAGGCAACTGTTTATTTCAGGGAATTTCGGTTCAAACCTAGATTTAAGGGATGCCCTAGAACTTAAGCTCATTCCTCCCGTGCAACTAAATAAGGTCGTTATTGGAGGTAATATGGTGTTGTCGGGCCTTAGGGCTTCAGCCCTAAGCAAGGTATTGTTCATGAGGGTATGGAGACTCACTGAGAAAGCCAGGCATATTGAGCTAGCTGAATTACCTGAATTCAGGGACTTATGGATAAGGAATCTAAACCTTGCCTAGGAGTTTCTGGCAAAGAGCCTCTGAATATCCCTTAAGATAGTTCTTAACGGATGCCTTTTACCTACCTTTACTTTCTCCCTAGTTAATTCGTAGGCAAGCAAGGCATCAGCTATAGCAGCTGCACTAGCAACGTACTTAGCTCTTCTCACGGGACCGTAAAAAATGAAGTCAGCCCCACTTAACCTGAGTAAAGTAGTTACTGAGGAATGAATTCCTATAGCTTCCTCAGCATAATGCATTGTTTTTTTAGAAACAGGGCCTAAGGCATTAGCTGGAGCGCAACCAGAGGGCAACCTTATTTCAGACCTGAACGCTCTAATAGCTTTTGCACTCAATATAATGCTTGCTGGATCAAGCACAACAGCATCAAGTAAGGGAACATCAATTCCCGCTTCCTTAGCCATAGGAAGTAACCAGTTCTTTATTATTGATATCTTTGCTTTAGGATCAAGTGACTCCAGAGGTTCCTTCGGGTTAAAGACCAGCAGCACAGCTGCCTTAATTTCTGCCTTCTTAAGGGCCTCGATCTCTTCACGAGATGATGAGGTATCTATGCCATTCGCAATCACTAAATCATTCACTCCATATTCCTTCACAGCCCTATATGCTGATATCTTTAGGTCTGGTACTGTAGAATCAACAAAAGCAGGTACCTTGCACTCAGCAATTAACTCAATAACTTTATCAACTAATTTAGTGCTAGGAATAACAAAGTCCACAGCGAACTGAAGACCGTAACCCTCGATAAGTTCCTTCCCTTTCTTAATCCCCTCGATAACTCTTTCCTTGTTTATGATGCCTGCCTCCTCATTAATTATTGCTGGGTCGCCGTGGAAGAGCACGCTACCTATTAGAGTCAATGGATTCTGCCCGAGTTTTCCTCCAAGAATTAAGTTACTAGTCCTATATTCAGGTATTTCCGTTCCCCACAACCTTCATCACGGATTAATACTTACTAACTCCTTAGTTATAATGCTTTAACCTTATAATGTAAAAACATGAACTAGGTAGGTTGCTCAGAACCACTTCTTTTTGGGTTTTAGTAACCTTCTCCAGAACTGAGCAAAATTCACGAAACGATAAATCCAGAACCAACCAATACCCTTTAATATGGTCCTAACTCCGTAATTCCTTCTAATGCCTAAGTACATCGAAATGATGGCAAGTATTGCAAGATCGATTAGCGTCAGCAAGCCAGCAGTCAAGAAATTACTGGTATAGAGCAGCCAACCCATGAATCCTAGCCATACACCAGGCATTACTGCCTCAACCAGAAACCAAGCAGTCAATACCTTAAGGCTTCTCCTTATTTCTCTAAAATTCTTAGTTATTACAGAACCTATACTGAACCAACGATCAACCTGATTAACGAACTCCTTAAAGGATTTTGGTTCTTCAGTAAATGCAATAGCATTAGGAGCGTAACCTAAACTGTAGTGCTTTCCCTCGTCATTAATTAATGCTTGCATAAATAAATTTAAAATATATAAGAGAATCTTCTGTGAAGGATAAATTATATTGAGTTAGTGATTCGCAGTATTGAGGATTGTGATGCTCAAGTTTTTGGCTATTAATAAGTTCCTGCAGGTATCCCATCACCTCTTATGTCGCAGTAAGCTCCTCTTATGCCATTACTTCTTATTTCTGATATCGCAGCAACACCTAGGCGTGAAGGGTAAGGGGATTCCTTAATGATGTAATGACCTAAGTCGATTTCGGAGAATCCTTCCTCAACTCTTAAAACATTTGTGTAGGGTTCCCAAACGAATCTAGGGTGCTCTATAGCATTCTGAGGATGCATCCCGTAATCATAGATGTTACTGAATATTTGCACATGTAGTTGGGGCCTATAGTGGCCTCCAGACAAGCCAATAGCCCGAACAGAGTTCTTGCTTTCAACAATCATGGCTGAAAGAGTGTGCATAGGTCTTTTCCTGGGTTCCAACTTATTTATGCTTAAGGGGTCTAGCTTGAATGAAGATCCTCTTGAGTTGAGTGTTATTCCGTAAGTGGGTTCAGTAACGTAGGAACCGAAATGATAGAATAAGGACTGAATCCCTGCAACGACATAACCCTCAGCATCAATTACGGTGAAGAATGTTGTGTCAGAAGAACGTCTTAATGAATCGCTTCCTACTTTACCTATTTCCTCTGAATTCAGTAATTCATCGTTCAAGAGATCTTCAGGCTTAACCCTCATATATTTAGGGTCAGTGATATAGTTGTCCCTAATGGTGTATGCCTTAATGAATGCCTTCAGGTAAGCCTTAACCCTATCCCCGCCTGACGAATTAATTTTTGAAGGATCCAGATCTTTAATGAACTGAAGTATGTGTAGTGTAGTAATCCCTTGAGTATTTGGAGGCATTTCATAAACCTTCATGCCTTTATAAGTAATGCTAAGCGGTTTTCCTTCGTAAGCCTTAAAAATCTTCAGATCTTCATAATCCATTAAACCGCCTAACTTCCTCAGGTAATCAACAATCCTTAAGGCAATATCTCCTTCATAAAAGCTTCTGGGGTCTTCGGCAATTAACTCAAGCGCCTTGCCTATCGATGATAGTTTTAGGATATCTCCCTCCTTCAGAAGCCTTCCTCCAGGATAATAGGTCTTTCTTGACCCTTCATCAGGCCATAATCTACTTTTTAAATCTCTTAAGGCACTTGCTAAACCCCTACTCACTGGAAACCCTTTCTTGGCTAACTTAATTGCAGGCTTAATTAAATCCTTCCACTCCATCGTACCTAAGGATTTCCATAAGAGTGCTAACCCATCAATCATCCCGGGAACCGTGATCGATAAAGGGCCTGAATGAGGGACTTCCTTCAGGCCAAGGGACTTAAGTTTCTCTAGTGTTGCTTCCTTAGGTGAGTAACCGCTCCCATTGAAGAACATCACTTCTTCGTCAGGAGTCTTAACAAGGGCAAAAAAGTCTCCCCCCAGACCCCCTAAATGAGGTGCAGTGACGGCTAGAGAGAGACTAACCGCTATTGCTGAATCAACGGCATTACCTCCCTTCTTAAGGATATCCGAACCTATGGTTGAGGAGATAGGGTTTTCAGAAGCAACAACTCCATCAGTTGAGTAGTAAGGCGTTTTAAACAAGTTACTCCCTTTAATAGATAATGGTATGCCTAAAATGCCTTTGGGCATATGATGTGGATGTATCTAATTTATGTAGTTTTAATACATCCATTTTAAAAAGGCATAAACCATTAATAATTAAGGTTAAAGTAGAGGTTAAAATATTATGAACTCAAGGTCTTTAGGCAGGTTACTGAATGTTCCGTTCATTGCCTCATTAATTGTTTTTGCATTAGTGATACCTACGACAGCCATGTGGTACCAGAGCTTACGTGTCAATGTAACGGTCTCATTAGGCGATAGTTCATGGGGAATCACTTCCTATAAGGGTATGAAAACTATTCAATACGGTCATTGCGGGTGTAATTTCACGGCATGTAAGGGATTAGATGATGATGAAATGATTTTGTCAAACAATAAACATTCCTTAACAGTACAAATTAATACTACTCAAGAAGGTGCCTGCGGTAGTTGCGGCTGCAGTGGACATACCCATCATAATGGGAATGTAACGGGGCTATGGGTCGGTCTAGTGATAAAGAATAAGGGAAGTATTCCATTGAAGATAAGCTATGTATCCGTTGAGGTAATAAGTTCTGACGGACCAGAAAATTGGGAAATGACTACATATGTTTATCCCCAGTTTCACGATGGCGTAGGTAATAAGCCCTTTTGGGGAGCAGTAAATTGTTCAATCATGCCATACCCAGGGTATACCTCTCTACCTACTCCGCTTAATCAAGATTACAAGACTGTTGCTTGGATTCACATAGAGTTTAATGGTAGTGGAACCTACGAATTTAAGGTTACCCCAGTACTTGAAAGCTTCAACACCTAATTCAGTCATTAATTAGGTAGTAGTATTATTTAATGCCCTAGATTTACTTAAGGTTAGGTGCTTAGATGTCTGGCGAAATAGCCAAGACCAGGAGTGGGAAGCTTTATCCTCCTTTAGCACCTCAGGCAGTAATTCTTTATTTTGCGCTAATACTTATCTTAACTCTGTTCTTTCCCTTAATTGCTGTTGCAGCATTTAAGAGTGCAGGAATTCCTGGTTGGGCCGGACTAATGATTCTTTGGCTATCATTGATTGGTTCATTCATTAATATCCCCATTAAAGAGGTGAGGACTGGAAAACTCGTGCATAGTTGGGGGGTTGTTTATTTTTTTGGAATACCTTATTTCGTCCCTAAAATCAGTGAGGAAAAGATGATTATTGCCTTAAATGTAGGTGGTGCCTTAATTCCTTTAGCAGTATCGACCTATATGTACACAGAAATAATGATTCATGGAGGTATTGATTTAGGCGTAAGAACCTTTGCTTCATTAGTGATTGTTTCTTTAGTTTCTTATAAGGCATCTCGAGTCATTGAGGGCGTCGGGATAGCTATCCCTGCCTTCATACCTTCAATAACAGCTGTTATTGCTTCACTTCTTCTGTGTTGGCCTAACCCTGCATCACCAGCATACATCTCAGGCTCTGTAGGGACATTAATAGGTGCAGACCTAATGAACTATAGAAAATTCAGGTACCTTAACGCCCCCATAATAAGCATTGGTGGTGCTGGAACTTTTGACGGGGTTTTTCTTTCAGGATTGCTTGCATTGATTTTAGTGGCCGCCTTAAAATAGTGATTTTAGTTGGAATTATGTTTAAATAAATACGTTAACTTAAGCCGGTCGTTTCGTACGATTATTTAATAAAATTCAATTACTTTGGCATTTGGCAAAATTAATTATTAATGAAAGGGGGTAGAATTTAATAATTGCTTAATTAGGTCCCAATCCAATCTAATGAAAATTTAAAGTTTAAATACCATTGAGTTAAACTGATGACTGAGGTGCTAAAATGGGTTTAAGGCTGAAAGAAGCCATAATGATAGCTCTCTCAATAGCTATAGCCATGTCAATACTTAACGGCTTCAATTACGTAGTGTTCGCGGACCAGTCAAGCAACTCAAGCCAATACGTCAGTATATTCAAGTATATACATAGGGAATCATGGATGAAGCCCGGTGGGACCTTCAGATGGCCTATGATGGGCGAAGCAAACACGCTTAATCCATTTACGTTCACAACATCTTGGGAATTTATGATAATTGACTCAGTGTATGACACCCTCGTTGAAGTTACTCCCGACCTTAAGTATGCCGGGAGATTAGCTGAAAGCTGGAGCGTTTCTCCTGACGGTAAGGTATGGACCTTCAAGCTATTCCCTAACGCGACCTGGCATGATGGTAAACCAGTTACTGCAGAGGATGTGGCATTCACATACAACTTAATGAGAGATATAGGAAATAAGACTAGGTTCTCTGATACTGCTGTATTAATAGATAAGGCCGTAGCTGTTAATGATCATACAGTAAAGATATTCTTGAAGAAACCTTATGCTCCATTCCTGTACATGATGGCTTCAGAGTACTATATAGTTCCTGAACACATATGGAGCAAGATCAACAAGACAGACATCCTTAAGTTCAAGAACGATAATCCAGTAGGTTCAGGACCCTTCATCTTTGTAGAACATAAACCCCAGCAGTACTATAAGCTGAAGGCCAACCCCAACTACCATTTAGGAAGACCCTTAATAGACACTATAGTTATGCCAATAATAAGTAATCCTGACGCCATGTTACTGGCTTTTAAGAGAGGAGAAGTTGATGTGATGACTTGGACAGTACCCTACAACTCAATACCTCAGCTTAAGGGATTACCGAACGTCCATATTCACGCAGTAACTGAGTTTGGAGCCAGGTTCATGTACTTCAATTGCCGTAGATGGCCAATGAACCTCACCAAATTCAGGCTAGCTGTCCATTACGCCATAAACTTGACTGAAGTAGCTAACATAATATATCAGGGATACGCAATACCTGGGTCATTAGGGAGAATACCCCCTACACTAAAGAACTGGTACGATCCTAACTTACCACCTAAGGAAAAGGTGTATCCCTTTAACTTAACTAAGGCAGCAAAATTGCTTGATTCAATAGGCTTTGTCGATAAGGATAATGACGGCTGGAGAGATATGCCTAATGGCACACATATTACACTATCCATATACGCACCATCCTATGACCCCTTAAGGGTTAGATGGGGGCAACTCATAGCGAACAATCTGAAGAAAATAGGTGTTAACGTTAAGTTCGAGCCTCTTGAATGGACAACACTAGTAAACAAATTAATGTCTGGCGACTTCGATATGCTGATAATAGGCGGTATTGGATCACTGGATCCCGACATACTAAGGATGCTTTTCCACTCTCAGGGAGGATGGAACTTAGGTCACTGCGTCGTTCCTGGACTCGATAAGTTACTGGATGAGCAGAGATATACTGTTAACTTCACTAAAAGAAGGCAAATAGTTTGGGAGATTCAGGAGCTATTAGCTAAGTACGTTCCAGTACTTAATACAGTTCACCAGCAATTCGTGTTTGCCTACAGAACTGATAATTGGGATGGTTGGGTACTGAGCCCCACAATGGGCCCTGACAACTGGTTCAGCCTAATGAACCTATATAACGTCAAAATCAATAAGCCACCAGCATCAACTAGTTCAACAACAACGTTCACAACCACTACCTCAACGGCACCACCACCGGCCTCGTCGACAGCCTCATCCACAACAACACAAACAACTACATCAACTACAGCACCGGCGACGTCCTCTACAATAACTTCATCAACTACTCAATCAACCTCCACACCAACAACTACTGTTGGTGGAGGAGGCGCAGGAAATACTGCTTTAATGGTTACTGTGGGGGTAGTGATAGCCATTGTAGTTATAGCCCTGGCTGTATGGGCATTCAAGAGAAAATAACTTAGCCAGGGGTATGAGATGGCAAGCTTAACATACTATATTTTAAGAAAAATAATTTCTCGTGCTATAGTTTTCTTCATTATTTTGTCGGTTACCTTCATAATTCCTAGATTATTGCCTGGGGGAGCTTTCGCTTATCTTGTCGCTAATCCCAATGTCCCTTTGGAGATGAGGAACGCTCTAATCAAGGAATTCGGGCTGGATAAGCCTCTATGGGTTCAATACATCCAGTTTCTGAAGCAGTTCTTCACTACCGGGAACTTAGGTATATCATTCAGCAGGTTAAAGCCCGTTTCCGATGTAATTATGTCAGCCCTTCCTTGGACAATAGCTCTAGTGACTACTTCCGTAGTTCTTTCGGCAATCATAGGTATTTTATCAGGGGCTTACGCAGCGTATAAGAGAGGTGGTAAGTTCGACTCAGCCATGGTTTCCACTATAATGTTCATCAGGTCAATGCCTAGCTTTTGGTTAGGGTTAGTCCTCTTAATCACCTTCGGTTATTACCTAGGTATAGCACCCCTTTATGGAGCATACACTTACGGGGCCACGTACTCTAATGTTCTTGAATTCATGGAGGATGTCTTGGGGCATTTATGGTTGCCTATGCTCACACTAACATTGCTTTATACAACTGGTTACTTCATGATTATGCGTAACAACATGATCGATATTATGGGAGAGGACTTCATTAATGTAGCTAAAGCTAAGGGCCTACCTGATAGGGCAGTTGTTTTTAAGCATGCATTAAGGCCTGCTAGCTTACCTGTTATTACTGCTTTAGCTCTTGACCTGGGCTGGTCTATAGGTGGGGCCTTACTGATTGAGATAGTTTTTTCATTGCCTGGGGTAGGTAAGCTACTTTATGATGCTGTATACATGACTGACTATCCATTACTTCTGGGGATAGTTGTGTATACTTCAGCCCTCACATTAACACTAGTTACCTTTGCGGAAATTCTTTATGCCTACGTTGATCCGAGGGTGAGGTTG
Organism: Desulfurococcales archaeon; assembly: GCA_027083115.1. Lineage (GTDB taxonomy): Archaea > Thermoproteota > Thermoprotei_A > Sulfolobales > NBVN01 > S013-73. Next base: position 2,582 of record JALWQN010000102.1, on the reverse strand, counting down.
AGGTGAGTAGCGCGGTAAGTAATTGGAGGCGTTCGAGAGTCGCTAATTACTTAGAGCCGCTCTATCTTATTCTAGTGAAGAATAGAAGGGGATTGGTTGGCCTAATAATTCTTTCCATACCTTTAGCTATGGCTATAGCTCCACAACTAATAGCTCCATACAATCCTTGGAAAACGGTCGATAAGCCCTTCCTTCACCCTTCTTTCAAACACTTATTAGGAACTAATGATGTGGGCCAGGACATCTTCAGTGAGCTCGTTTATGGCGCAAGAATCTCCCTCTTCGTGGGATTTGCCGCGGCAATTTCTTCAGTCTTCATAGGCACACTAATAGGTTTGTTTAGCGGATATTATGGTGGAGTGCTTGATGAGGTACTGACATCCTTTACAGATGTAATGTTGCTGATTCCTGTGCTTCCATTCATGATACTTCTTGCTGCAGTAATGGGTCAAGGCTACGTGAACATAATTATAGTCATATCTATATTTGCTTGGCCAGGTGTTGCTAGGTTAGTTAAGGCTCAGGTGATGTCTCTTAAGGAAAGACTTTATGTGGAAGCAGCCAGAGCTATTGGCGCTAGTAACTGGAGGATCATGATGAATCACCTACTCCCGCAATTGCTTCCGCTACTTACCGCATTCATAGTTCTTAGGATTGGTGGAGCAATGATCGCTGAGGCATCATTAAGTTTCTTGGGGTTAGGTGACCCAACTCAGAAGTCTTGGGGTACAATGATTTACTGGGCAAATAACTCAGGAGCGATATCTAGTGGGTTATGGTGGTGGATTACTGCACCAGGATTAATGATTACTGTTAGCGTTTTAGGCTTCACTCAAATAGGTTATGCCATAGAGGAGTATGTTAATCCAAGACTAAGAACTAGGGCATGATTTAAATGGTGAAGCAACCTAATAATTTGTTGTTTAGGAGGTGTATGGCTTGGGTAAATTAATGAGTCCATCAGACATTAGGAGGTTCTCCTTAATTTCAAGTCCTGAACTAAATCCGCAGGGTTCTAAGGCATTATTTGTTGTTAGTAAGCCTGATTTAGACAAGGATACTTACTTATCCAGGGTATGGTTTGTTGACTTAAGAAGTAGGTCGGTTGAGGCCCTGACTGAAGGACCCACTGATACCTGCCCTAAGTGGAGGCCAGATGGTGAGGCCTTCTCCTTCCTTTCTAGGAGGGGCTTAAAGGAAGAGGAGCCTGGTCAGGGATTATGGATATGGAGACCCAGTAAGGGCGAACCCTATATGGTCAAGTTATTTACGGGTGGTGTGAGCCAGTATGAGTGGTGCCCTGACTCCAGAAATATTGCTGTTGTAGCAACTTTAGGTAAGCCAGAAGAGGACGTTAAAGAAATAGATAAGATACCCTTGTGGTTTAATGGTAAAGGCTTCATCTATTGGGGTTGGAACTCTCTCCTACTTCTAGATTCGTTAAGTGGAGAAATTAAGGAATTAACTCCTAAGGACCTAGAAATCAGGGCTGCTTCATGTTCCCCTGATTCAAAGGAGATTGCTTACGTGAGCATACCAGATAGACTAAAACCCTTCCTTAATGAGGTACATATAATAAACACTGAAACCGGGGAAGACAGGAAAGTCGCTGAAGGATTAACAGCTTACGACATTCGTTGGTCACCTAACGGTAGTTATTTGGCTATTCTTGGCCATAGAAGGCCAAGGGGTCTATTAAGTCACGAGAGGATCTTAGTTATTGATTTAGGGAGTAATGAAGAGATCGACTTAACAGGTAAGCTAAATAGGAGTGTCGGTAACTCAATGAATTCTGATGTTAGAGGACCTTCATGCTGCAGGCCCTTCAAATGGGTAGATAATAGCATATATTTCTTGCTGAATGATGAAGGAAGAGTTAAGTTGCTTAAAGCTGATATTAGTGGTGATTTTGCTGAAATATTAGACCTTAAGAAAGGAGTATTGGACGAGTTTGATGTGAGAAGTCATGAAGAATTAATTTATACAGCAATGACACCCACATCACCTAAGGAGTTATATGCAGTGATTAATGGCGAAACAATTAAGCTAACGACGTTTAACGACGAAATCATTAGGGAGTATGACCTCACTGAACCAGAACACTTGAGTTTTAGGGCTAGCGATGGAGCTAGGATTGATGGATGGATTCTTTCCCCGCCAAAGCAAGCCATTGAGGTTTCAGAAGCCAAGAAGAGAGACAAAGGTTTACCATGGATATTATACATTCATGGAGGTCCGAAAACACAGTTCGGATGGAGCTTTATCCACGAATTCCATGTATTGACTGCTGAGGGCTTCACGGTCATTTTCTCTAACCCTAGAGGTAGTGATGGTTACAGTGAGGAGTTCTCTGATATAAGGGGGCATTACGGGGAGAGGGATTATCAGGACCTTATGGAGTTTGTTGATGAGGTCTTAAAGAAGCACCCTAATCTTGACCCGGGTAAGGGAGGCGTTACTGGAGGTAGTTACGGAGGCTTCATGACTAACTGGGTTATCACTCATACTGACAGATTTAAGGCAGCAGTGACTCAAAGATCAATAAGTGATTGGGTGTCGATGTATGGTACTACTGATATAGG
>JALWQN010000101.1 GCA_027083115.1 Desulfurococcales archaeon | reverse complement strand
GGACTAAGCCAGTTATGGGAGGTATCCAGAAAACCCTGCTCACAGATGCAATAACTCTGCCCTTAACCTCACTTAGAGGAACTGGCTTGTCTGGGATGGGATTAGCATCTCCTTTAGTGATGACGTAATTCTTGCTTACTTTGATTACTCTATGCACTACACAGTAGAGCGGATCGTGACACCAAACAATAACGTCACCCACACCGAATTTCTTCCCCCAAACAATAACTAGGTCCCCAGGCTCAAGCGTGGGGGACATTGAGCCACTACCAACAACCATTATGCCGTAAGGTACTGGAAGGAACTTACCTGCGATAACGAGTGAGGCTATAACCAATAACGCTATGAAGCCGAGGTCAGCAAGCCTCAATCACCAACACCTATGGGTTCAGGACTTAGTTCTTCAGGAATAATTATTGCTGTTGATATATTATTTTGTCCTTTCGTGGATGAATAGATGATGTTGCTTGATGGATCCACAATCAAGTATATTGGGTAAATAACTTCTGCGCCCTTCCCCTCATCAGTAGTGTAGATCAGCTCCAAAGCCAACGTTGAGTTGATGAGAGCGCCTTTACTTGCGGAAACCCTCACGTAAGCGGAGGTATAGCCTTGGGGGGCTTCACTCAATTTAAGCACTGACGTGACATCTGACAGAATAGTGCCGTTAACGATCGTTATGGAGGTTGTTGATGAACCGTAAACCCCAATCAACGAGATGTTTATGCTTAAATCACTAGCTAACTCACTGTCCTGAGGAACGAGAGCAAGTTTTGCGTAGTAATCGCGATTGAGGGTGTCATTAATAAGTAACGCTATGTTTGAGTACGTATATTCTGATGTGGACACGTTAAGGTATACCGAGTCAATCCGGAAATCAACAGTTGATTGAGGGATCGACTCAACATATATACCGACAATCAGCATTAAGTCTGCTCCAGGCGATATCCCACTATTTATTGTCCAAGAGTACGTCTGGTATGGCGTTACTCTAAGTCCGTCAATGAGTTGTGTGCCATTCCAGACAACTGATCTTGAGGAGACATTATATAACTCAACCACCAAAAGCCCAAAATATAAGCTCCTCTTCGCTACCCTGTAGGTGACGCTAAGCACGGCATTAGTGATGGGTGACTCAGGAAAACTTATGTTCTGCCATATGTATACGGTGTCGCTGGTGAACCTAGGCAAGGAACCGTTAAAATCTATGATACCTCCTGATGAGGTATATTGTGTGTCTTCTTGTAACCAGTAAGCATTCAAGTAATTTCCGGCCCTCTTATACCAGTAGTTTGGGTTAGAAAAGAAATCCGGGTTATGGACTACCTGCACCTCATTAGAGCACTTAATGGTTACGTTAGCAGATGTGGAGTTGCTACCTAAGTACGCTATAATCCCTTCATTATTTGAGGGCATAAGAACTACTGGCGGAGCATGTGGAATTAAGGAAGTGGTGGATGGGTAGTATGTGAAGGATGCGGAATAAACCATTACGTTGAGCGCAAACAAAACCACAAATAACGGAAAAAAGAAGGTTCTCTTTAAAAACAATACTTAACACCTTATGCTTACGGTGGCGTCTCGTTTCCTGGAGTCGCTATAAGCATAACGCCTCCAGTGGCTGAGCTAGGAAGCATGCTTCCTTCAGGAATATACACGTATAGGTCTACCTCATAATAGCTTGCTGCAGATAACGTGCCGACCTTTACTGGAGCGGATGAAGACGATGTCAGGTCTATTTCCATTACGTAGGTTCCGGATTCAGGGGTTGGTATCGGGTAACCTGTTAGGCTCCTGGAGGCTCCTGCATCATAGATTACTAAGTATACTTTAGATCCTGAAGGGAATCCTGTTATTGGTTGAGTGACCTTCAACCAAACAGTCCAGGATTTTGTGTCTGTATTATTGATTATGGTTAGGTTCTTGTAGTAAGTCACTCGGTAAGTGGGGTGTATGGTTATTGTCGCAGAAGTTTGATTTTCGCCTATAGAGACTGAAGCACTACCTGAAACATCATTGGAGTTAGCATTACTTCCTGCAGCGAACTTCACAACCGGACTTGATGGGGTTACTGTAACGCCTAGTGGGTAATAAGTGAATGTCGCTGCAAACACTACTGAAGTCATTACTGCTATTGCAACCGTTAGGCTAACAATCACTAATTTCTTTCTGTCCATTATTTACACCTTCTTATTAACTCTCTGTTGAGATAGAATTATAAAAGTTGTGCTTAGTGCTGCATGTGGTTTGTTATTCCATAAATGCTTTTAACTCAGTTAAAGAAATATTTGCGGGGTTTTTGTTGCAGCAACTTAGTTTATTGAGTGATGGTGATTAGGTTGCATTCTCGTCATGCACACATGCTTAGGGATTACTGGAGGAGATTCATTATCTCATCCGTATTGACTGTTCCATTGTTAATTATTTCTCCATCTATTCAGTCTTGGTTGGGTTTCACACTAAGTTTTCCTGGTAACTTAATTGCTTTATTAGGTCTTGCTTCAGCAATATATATTTACGGCGGTTATCCCTTCCTTAAGGGCCTATACTCTGAGGTCAGAACAAATAGGTTAGGGATGATGACGTTAGTTGGTACTGCCTTAAGTGTGGCTTACTTCTACAGCATTTGGGCTTCAGCAGCTAATAGCGGTAGGGGTTTCTTCTGGGAGCTAGCTACCTTAACGGACATCATGCTTTTCGGTCATTGGGTTGAGATGAAGAGCGTTCTGGGGGCATCTAAGGCTTTGGAGGAATTAGCTAAGGCACTTCCTTCAGTAGCTCACTTACTTAGGGATGATGGGACCGTAGAGGACGTTCCCTTAAGCGATGTTAAGCCAGGTGATGTGGTTCTCGTTAAGCCCGGTGAGAAGGTACCTGTTGACGGTGTAGTTACTGATGGAACGAGCTATGTTAATGAGTCCTTCCTTACTGGAGAATCTAAACCAGTAAGGAAGAAAGCAGGCTCCAAGGTTGCTGCAGCCTCAATAAATATGGAGGGGTCACTAATAATTAAGGCTGAGAAAACGGGTGAGGACACCTACATCTCCCAAGTCATTAAGTTAGTTAGGAGGGCACAGGAAAGCAGATCAAGAACTCAAGACATAGCTAATAGGGCGGCTAAGTGGTTAACCATTATTGCCTTATCTGGTGGGGCACTAACTACTGCGGCATGGTTATTCGCCGGTTTCCCCTCATCCTTCGCTATTGAGAGGGCAGTTACCGTGATGGTAATTACCTGCCCTCATGCTTTAGGGCTTGCCGTACCATTAGTTGTTGCCAGATCAACCTCAATAGCTGCTGGCTCAGGATTCGTCATTAGGGATAGGTCGGCCTTCGAGAGAAGTAAGGACGTAGATACTGTGGTCTTCGATAAGACAGGCACGTTAACTAAGGGAGAGTTCGGAGTTACTGATGTAGTTCCCCTAGTCAATAACGTCTCCGTCCAGGACATCTTATCTCTTGCTGCAGCCGTTGAGTCAAGGAGCGAGCACCCAATAGGTAAAGCAATAATTAAGGAAGCTAGGTCAAAGAGTCTAGATTTACGTAAGGTATCCGAATTTACCTCCCTCCCAGGTAAGGGTGTTCGGGCAGTCATCGATGGTGCTGAAGTATCTGTTGTTGGTGAGAATTACTTCAGGGAAGCAGGAATTGATGCTCCTGATGTAGGGAACAAGCTATCTAGGCAGGGGAAGACAGTAGTTTATGTTTTGAGGGATAATGAAGTTGTGGGGGTTATTGCTTTAGCTGACGTCATTAAGGAAGAATCTAAGGAAGCTATACATAGGCTAAAGGAGTTGGGTTTGAGGCCAGTAATGCTTACTGGAGATAGTGAGGAAGTAGCTTCGTGGGTGGCTAAGGAGTTAGGGATTAATGAATATTATGCTGAGGTACTCCCTCATCAGAAGGTTGAGGTCATTAATGGCTTGAAGAACGATGGGAGAGTGGTGGCTATGGTTGGTGATGGAGTTAAT
>JALWQN010000100.1 GCA_027083115.1 Desulfurococcales archaeon | reverse complement strand
CAACGCTAATTACTTTATCTGCTAATATTGGTTCATCCCTCACTCCCTTCGGGAACCCCCAGAATATCATTATCTGGCAACACTACGGTATTCCTTTCCATGAATTCATTATTAATTTACTACCATTCTTTGCCATAGCTTTCTCAATACTAACCATATATGCGCTGTTCTTGCTTAAAAGCTCTAAACAAAGAGTTCTGAGTCCTCCACCTCCTCTCAAAATCAGTAAGAGACTGCTAATACCTTCCTTAGTTCTTCTGCCCATTAACGTAGCCTTAGCACAGACAGGGATGCAGTACATGGCTCTAGCTTTAACAGCTTCCGTCATGATTTTATTAAATAAGAACATCGTAGTTAAGGCTGATTATGTATTAATAGCTATTTTTGTATTGATGTTTGCGGACTTTGGAGGTATTGCTTACTTCCTTCAGGAAATGAAGGTTTTTCCCACTTTTTCGGGCGGAACCTCTATCTTGCTGTTTTCTGCATTACTTAGTCAGGGCGTGAGTAATGTTCCTGCAACCCTTATGTTAATAAATAACGTTAAGAACTGGGTTCCTTTAGCTGTGGGCGTTAATTTAGGTGGTGTCGGATTAGTTACTGGTTCGTTAGCTAACTTAATTACGTTGAGGTTATCTCGCATAGGATGGAGGGAGTACCATAAATTTGCGTTACCCTATTTTCTTGCTTTATTGCTACTTATGTTGGTGGTCTTCTGGCTCAGGTAATGAACTGCTTTACTCCATAATTGATTCCTTAATGAGATCTTCTGATGTGGAAGTTTTGAAGGACTCCTACCTAAGTAGCCAAATCTCCAAGTATTTTCCTCTATATATGATGTGTGTAAGTAACCATGCAGGTACTGGAGGCGCTCTATCCCTCAAAGCAATCACTACTGTGGTTCCTAAGCAGTACTTCGGACTCGCCTGAACTTTACTGGTTAATGTCTCAACCCAGTACCTCAGTAAAGGATCGGGCACAACTATGCAGGCTCCCATATATGTTTGATTAAGTTGATGGAGCGCATTATTAAGCTCGAAGTATGCTTGTCTAGATATGCTGGGCGTTACGGCTTGGGCAGCCAAAATCCCTGCAGGTAGAGTTAATCCAATTATTGAAGCCGCAACAAGGGCCTTTCCATTAAGGTTTCTCACGTAACTCAAGACAGTACTTAAGCTAAGAGCTAGAGGGACTCCCCCCATTAGCTGAAGCCTTCCAGCAACCTGCCTTTCCCAAAAAGGAACAGTCAGTAATGCGGTCACAATCCCTAATGAACCATAAATTATTTTTTCTTCTTTTTTGCCCGAAAAATAACTTAGCATCATGAGTAAAGCAACAGCTAACCAGTCAAGGACACCATATATTTCGTTAAGTACCGGGATCCCAGGCCTGGGAACCTTATACTGCCTCACTAACTTAGGTACGTGAGAGGAAAACCCGTAATGCGTGATGCTTTCAATAATACTTAGGGCCTTAATTAAATCCCCTCCCTGCAATGCTGGAAACAAATAGAAAATAAGTAATGATATGATGCCCGCTAATAGACCCTCGTAAAATACCTCCCTCGTTTTTCTGTCCCTCAAGAACACCTGTACAGCGGGAATCACTGCTGCTAGTGCTAAAACAAACCCGTAATCCAGTATATGCGTTAATCCCGCACAAAATATTGTTGCGAAAGAAATAACGAAATAAAGAACCTTATTTCTCTCACTAGACCTCATTCCTTTATAGGCAATAACAAGAAAAAGAATCACCCAAAGAAGACCTGCTGCGTTCTTCATGAAGTCTCCAGATAACCTAAACTCGAAAGGAGCAATCATAAAAATAATCATGGAAAATACCCCCGCAACTAGGGAGTCAGTTAGTTTGAAGGCGAGGTAACCTAAGACAGTCGAGGATAATGTAACGAATACCGAAACACCTAGGGCAACCGCTAGAAAAGCATTACCGACAACACTGTAGAAGAAGTACATAACATAAAATATTAGAGGAGGGTCAGGATATTTCAACCGAAAATTATGCGATATGCTATTAACTTGGACGGCGTAATAAGGCCCATCAATGCCTGGAAGCAAGCCCGTCCTCAATAAAACAAACACATAGAGAGGAAGGAAGAAGGAAATAATGATTGCTGATGAAGCAATTAAGGGATGGTGCTTTACGAAGTTAGGTACACTCAGTAATTTCTTAATTAAGTAGCAATCTAATCCCAAATCGCTCTCGCCTTTAAGTAAGGGAACCTGAATTTAAATTATTGACTAGCAAGAGCTGAGTATGTCTTTATGAGCTGCTTAATTACGGAAGCATTAAAGCGGATGAAAGAGGTAGGAAAGCCCACAGAGCTTCCCAGGAAACTCAAACCATAATCTGGCAGAGGCCGAAGCCGATAGGGAGCTCTCGAGCCAGACTTAATATGGTTTTTAGCCGTAATGCCGTTCAACCTGAACGTCCCCCCGTTCACGGTACTTTTAAATTATTTTAATCCGTAAATGGTGTTAGCCCTTGGTGCAGGTTCACCAGCTTCACCAACACCTCTTTTGTGAAGTATTTGCGAAGGTTTTCATTATATTAGCTACTACTAACGAACTCTTCATTTTACTAGGGTGTTATCTTGGCTTTTTTCGGTATATATGAATCTCCACTTTTCTTTTTGGTCAAGCGCAATATTTTCGGATGCCGTAATACCTCTCCGAGTTCCTTCACCTTATTTTTAAATTCTGCAGTAGTGCCTTATTCACTATTAGCCTTATCTTTACTAGGGGCATTGACTAATGTTTAAGATTGATCGATCATTTTTATTTGATGTTATGTCTTTATTTTGTGTGGGTCTATGGTTAGGGTTTATGAGAGGCCTGCTCATGTGTTGATTTTGGAGTTCCTCAGGTCTGTTAGTAGACCTGCGAGTGCTTTAGAGATTGCTGAGGGTACTGGTATTAATTATAATACTGTTAGGGGGAGGTTACAGGATTTAAAACGTGAGGGCCTAGTTGTTAATGTTGGTCGTAAGTGGGTTTTGAAGAGGAAGTGTAGGTATGGCTCAGAAAGGAAGAAGTAAGTATCGGGGTATGCGTCTCGTAACTTTTGGAGAGTACCTTAAGTATGTTAGGGAGCACCCTAAGGTTAGGATTGAGAATGTCGAGATTGGGGTTGGGAAGCCTCACCACATTACTCAGTATCAACCTAGATCCTTCACTTTAGAGACAACTACTGTATGGTCATTTCCTGACAGGGGTGAGTGGGCGACTCATAAAGGTAATTATCGGGGGAACTGGTCGCCTTTCTTACCTAGGAACCTGATCCTTAGGTATTCACTGCCTGGCGAGACAGTTTTAGATCAGATGTGTGGTGGAGGAACAACGCTTGTTGAGGCTAAGCTTCTAGGGAGGAACGCTATAGGTGTGGACATTAATTATGAGGCGGTTATTCTGACTCTTGATAGGCTTAACTTCCAGTACAGGACCCTAACGGGCGAGGTTCCTAAATCAGAGATTAAGGTTTATCATGGTGATGCCAGAAATCTGAATCTGATCGATGATGAGTCAATAGATCTGATAGCTACTCACCCACCTTACTATAACATCATTCCTTACTCGAAGGTTAAGGTTGAGGGGGACCTGTCGAGAGCTAGGAATCTTGAGGAGTATCTTCAGGGGATTAGAGAGATTGCTGATGAGTCCTTCAGGGTGCTGAAGCCAGGCAGGTATGCCGCAATACTTATCGGAGACACTAGGAAGAGAAGGCATTATGTGCCGATAGCTTTCAGAGTGCTTCAGCAGTTCCTTGAGGTCGGGTTCATACTGAAGGAAGATATAATTAAGCTTCAATGGAAAACCAAGACAACTAGGGAGAAATGGGTGGGGATAACAAAGAACGGAGAAACATCATGGGTAAAGCCCCCCGAAGATAAGAGAAGGTGGATAGACTTCTACCTCATTGCGCATGAACACCTGTTCGTCTTCAGAAAGCCGAAGGAAGGAGAAAAACTAAGGGACTTCAAACTCAGCATAAAGTGGTGGTAACAGTTTCATTACTTTGCATAAAAACTATCTTTTCCTGAATCTTGGCTGTACATCCAGGTTAGCTCTAATGAAGGCATCCACCGGATGTATTCCCATTTTGATATTGCAGAATAATGATATTGCTAGTTGGCTTCCATGCCTTCCAGGAGGAACCTTTATTCCTGCTTTAGCCAGTATTTCATCTAATTCTCTCTGAAGCTTTTCAGGTCTGTCGCCACCGTAGTTTATGTCTTCCTGCTCCAGAATCCATCTCAGCGCATAAAGAATATACTCGATGGGATATCCTGGTAGTCCTGTGGTGCACGTTTTGTATTTTTCGATAACCTTATTGATGGGATTATTGTGCCACACTTCAATAATGGCTTGAAACACTTTATCAGCCTTCCTTCTATCGGCACAATACTTCCCATAAAGATCTATAGCAAAATGTGCGTGCTTAGGAGTATAGTATCTGAGCCTTGGACGAACTTTATAGACTGTCCTAATCATGAAGTCCTCAGTGGACTTATGATTCTCAGTCTTAACCAGAAACCACCCATTTGGTAGACAGACAACATCAAGAATTTTCTTCTTCCTTAACCTATTCCCAGCCTTCAATCTCTCAGGAATTTCACATAAAGGCGTCAGAACCACCTACTTATTAAAGAAGAGTAATTAATTATGGATTTCTGAGATGGTATAGAGAGATATTACTGACTACTTTCTCTCAGGTAAATTAACCATGAATAAAGTAAGGGAACAAATTAACTGAATTAAGATACTGCACAAAAACACCCAAATAAAGATTCATCTTTTAAACTGAACTTAAAGAATGTGAGTATTGTGGGATGGAGCCGCGGCCGGGATTTGAACCCGGGACCTCCGCCTTACCAGGGCGGCGCTCTACCGCGCTGAGCTACCGCGGCGCTCGGTTCATGACGTATGATTGAGGAAATAGTTTATTAGCTTTGTGTCGTGGACTTCAGAAATCCATTTGCGAGCGATCTGCGTAACCAACCTTGTATTTTCTGGGTTTTAGAGCGTTTAATATTAGGTTGAATGCTGCCCAAGGATCTGTGTGAGCTCCGCAGGTATATATATCTAGGGTTGCGTATGAGTACTCAATCCATGTATGTAGAGCTATGTGTGATTCATCCACTAAAGCAATCACTGAGACCCCTCCTTTCTTTCCTCCAACTTTCCATGATTTTATTTCTATTAGTGTGGAGTGAGCTACTTTAACAGCTTTAAGCACTAGGTCCTTGAGGAATTCTTCGTCCTGAAGAATATTATTCTCTATCCCATACATGTTTGCATATAGGTGCTTACCGATTACCCTATCTTCCTCTATAATGAATTCCTTACCCATCACCGCAAACCTCTTGCGTTACTCTGCCATTAAGTTGGGATTTGAGAGGGTTATAAAGTTAACCGCCTCTAAATTTGAAAGGTTTTAATCGCTTACTTTACTTATTACTATATCAGGTGATATTATTGAGTGAAGTTAGGGTTGAGAGGAAGGGAATAGTTTACTTTATTAGGTTTGATGATGCCTCAAAGGCATGGCTTTCCTTTAAGGAGGAGGACGGAAAGCTATATTTGCTTGAGACATACACTCCAGAACAACACCGAGGGAAGGGTTACGCTAAAGCCTTAGTTAAGGCAGCCGTTGAGGATGCAAGGAATAAGGGGTTGAAGGTAGTTCCTATCTGCAGTTACTCAGTATATTACTTCATTAAAAACAGGGATGATAGGGATGTTCTCGCAGAACCTTACGGAAGCATGGGGGATGAGGACTTACAAAAATATTTTGAGGAGAGACTTGCTGAGGAAAGAGCTCGACATTAGGTGACTCTAGGGAATTAATGGCTAATGATTTTTCCTCTTAAGTCAATAAACGAAGAACCCACTATGCTTACTGAGACACTACTACATCTCAAATCATTTCTGACTGTGTGTTCACTTTTAGCATCAATGATTATCACAGGTTTATAGTTGTAGAGCCTACCTATTGTGGATCCCCTAAAGGATTTATGGGTAATTAATGCAGTGGCGAAGGAACCCTCATATTGCTTATTGATTTTGCTTCCTATTTCCTCAACCACCTTAGCTAATATTGAGCTCCTCCTTTTCTTCTCTTGCTCAGGTACTTGAGGCATCCAAGATGCTTCTGTTCTTGGCCTGATGGTGTATTGTGCTAAGTGAACCTTATCAAACATTAGCTCCTTAACAGCACTAACTGTCTCCAAGAAATCATCACTTGTTTCTCCAGGATGCCCAACGATTACGTCGGTAGCTATAGTGATCCCAGGCACTTTCCTCCTTAACTCCCTAACCAATTCCTTGTATTCGTCATACGTGTATTTTCTTTTCATTATCTTAAGCACCCGGTCACTGCCTGACTGAAGAGGGAGGTGCACGTACTTAAAGAGGCGGGGATCCTTAAGCACCTCCATGAAGCCATCAACTATTTTCATTAGTGTGTCAGGGTTCATCATGCCTACGCGAATCATGTAGTGGCCTTTAACTGAGCTAAGGACTTCATTAATCAATTCACTCAGGCATGGCTTACCGTAGAGATCAATACCGTAAGAACCTGTATCCTGGGCTGTGAGATCTATTTCAGTAGCTCCATCCCTAACGGCCTCTGAGACCGCCCTAACCACGACCTCAATAGGGTATGAACGCAATCTTCTTCTAGCTAACTTAACTATGCAGAAAGAGCAATCCCCTAAGCAACCCTCACTAATAGGTAATTCAGCAATGCATCCATCAACATAAGGGTGAAGTAAGGAAGTGTTTCTTGACCCACCTAAAAAGAAAACCGTATTCTTCGCTTCTAAAGCATCATTTATCTTATCCACGTTCTGTGGGGAGATAAGGGAGGCTTCAGGAAAAACCTTACTTACTGTATAGGGTTGGGCAGACACCATACATCCCGCAACAACCACCTTCTTTCCTTCTGAATTAGCGTATTTCCTTAACTCCTTCAATCTCTTAGTCATCCTTAACTCAGTATCTAACCTCACTGTGCATGTATTGATAACTATAGCGTCCGCTGAACTCAGGTCATTAATGACTTCATGCCCTCTAGCCTTAACTAAGTACTTCATTATGGACGTGTCAGCCCTATTCAGCGCACAACCGTAAGTCTCAAAATATACCCTCAAACCCTAATTCCTGGATTTCAAGGAGTTACAAGTGATTTAAAAGCTTCAGAGCAATAAACGGACTAGGTGCTCATGAAGATGGTGGAAGATAAGTTCAATTATATGGATTTACTGGATAGGTTATATGAGAAGCTGCCTGAAAGAAGGGTTACACCACCTCCTGACATCCCACCCCTCGAAATAGTTCACGTAGGTGCTCAAACGAAGATAAGGAACTTCAAGAACGTCTGTGACGTGATATTGCGTGACCCAAGAATATGTGCTAGGTACCTGCTGAAGGAGCTGGCTGCTAGAGGAACGATTGATGAGTCAGGAGTTTTCACAATATATTCTAGAGTCTCTATGCATACCTTAAATCAACTATTCAAAAGATTCCTAGATACTTACGTGAAGTGCAGTACTTGCGGCTCCTACCAGACGGAGTTGAGGAGGCAGGGTAAGGTATGGATTATTAGGTGCTTGGCTTGCGGTGCTGAAACACCTGTTAAGCCCATCTAGAACTTTATGGTGGATTATCAAGGATGCGTAAGGAGGAGGTCTACATAAAGATACAGGAGTATGATGATGCGGAGAGCGTTAAGGAAGTAATTGGGGTATGTGATGCAGAATTGTTAGGTAAGAGATTTAGGGAAGGAAATATTACCTTAGTAGTTAATGAGGAATTCTTTAAGGGTTTCAAAGCAAGTACTGAGGAGGCTATAGAGCATCTGAGAAACGCCTACACCGCTATTCTGGTGGGTGAGAAAATAGTTAAGGAGGCTATAAAGGCCGGCCTTGTACATCCTGATTCGGTGCTGACTGTGGAGAACGTTCCTTTCGCGCAGATTGCGAGGATGTGAGGTTATGGGTAGGAGATTCTGTGTGAGGTGTGGGGTTGAGGAGAGGGAGGACCTACCCATAATTGATGGGTTATGCCCTAAGCATTTCTTGCAAGAAAGAAAAATCATAGAGCTACCCACTAAGGTATTCATAACCGTGTGCCCCTCCTGCGGCTCAATAAACATAGGTAACGATTGGTTACCTACTGATGGGTCAGTCCCCAGCGTCTTAGAGACCTACATAAATAAAGCCCTTGTTAAGAAAAGAAAAATTTACCCGGGCTTCACGAATGTTAAGGTTAGGGTTAAGGACATAATTTCTGATAAAGCAATTCTTGAGGTAGTGGGGAAATATAATAATGTAGTACTACGTCAGGAAACCCAAGTTTATTTCGAGATAAGAAAGAAACTATGTCCTAGATGTTCCTCAGTAAAGAACGAATTCTATGAGGCCTTAATTCAGATTAGGACTGAAGGACCTCCTAGAGAGGAGGTATTCCGCAGGATAGCTGAGAGAGTTATTAAAGCACACGAGTTCTCAGATGTTGTTAAGATTGAGGAAAGTAAGGAGGGCGTTGACCTAAAGTTCAGGAGTGTTTCTTCGGCTAGGTCAATAGGGTCGTTACTGAGGGAAGAGTTCTCCGCACGAATTAAGCAGACCTGGGAGGATTACGGCTTCGTTAGGGGCAAGAAACACGGTAAACTAACCATATCGGCTAGGGTGCCGAGTTTTCTTGAAGGGGATATAGTGGAAATAAATGGTAAGTTAATGGTTATTGAAGATATAAAGAACGTTGGGAACTTCGTTTTCAGGGATCTCGAAACAGGAAAGATTAAGGAACTTAAGCACGATGACTTATGGATTAAGGGCTTTAAGATACTGACTAGTAAAGATTACGCCGTAATTAAGGGCAGAATAATTAATTACGAAGGCGGTAAGGCAGTCGTTCAGGCCTCGTCAGGAGGGATCTACTACATAAGGCCCTCAAAAATGCTTGATTTAGGTTCTGAAGTGAAAATACTTATTTATAAAGGCAAACAATACCTACTCATATAGGTGTGAGCACTGGGTAAGAAGAAAGTAAGGAAAGAGCAATCTAGTGATGAGTTACTCCTCCCCAAGCAAGAGGAGGGACAGGTGCTGTGTGTTGTCACAGATATAATAGGTGGGAATTACGTTAAGGTCTTCTGCCAAGACGGTAAGGAAAGAATGGCGAGGATCCCAGGCAAACTAAGGAGAAGAATGTGGATTAACCCTAAAGACATTGTTTTGCTGGGTATCTGGGAATTCAGGGATGATAGAGGAGACGTTCTCTATCGTTACACACGCGATGAAAAGAAAAAACTGGTTGATATGGGGGTACTGGATCCCGCTCTCCTGGAGTATGAGGGTGAGTTCTAATTCCTTCAGGGGATATAGATAAGATACTAGATAAGTACTACAGAATTACTGGAAAAGAAAAAAGAGAGACTGATAAAGACCTTTTTGAGACCGTTGAGGAAGTATTTGATAGGGCCACACTTATTGCTCTCATGGCCTTAGTAAGGAAGAAAGTTATTTATGAATTAAAGGGTGTTGTGAGTGCAGGTAAGGAATCCAGGGTTTATTGGGGGAAAGGATTTGATGGAGAGGATTTAGCAGTTAAGATCTATCTGACTTCATCAGCGGAGTTCAGGAAGGGAATCATTAAGTATATTAGGGGGGACATTAGGTTCGATAGCTACGTGCCTAAATCATCAAAGAAATTAATGGCTTTATGGGCCCGGAAAGAATACAAAAATTACTGCTTATTGGCTAGGGCTGGTGTTTCAGTGCCTCAACCTATTGCTCAGCATCAGAACATCCTAGTTATGGAATTCATTGGTGAATCTGGGGTTAGGGCTCCCTTACTTAAGGAGGTGGAATTAAGCCTAAGTGATTATGAGGGACTATTTTACGCCATCCTAGAGGACATTAGGAGAGCGTATTTGAAGGCAAAATTAGTGCACGGAGACCTAAGCGAATATAATGTTATGGTTTGGCAATGTAGACACTACATTATTGACGTCAGTCAGGCAGTGAGGAACGACCATCCTAACGCTCATGATTTCCTGATGAGGGACTTAAGGAATATCCACAAGTACTTCACTAAGGAATTAGGACTTAATATCCCCCCAGTAAATAAGTTGTTTGAGTATGTAGTAGGTAATGTAGATAACATTTAGTTAATGGATGTGGTCATTTATGCTGGAAAATAAAGGAGGTCACTTAAGTCCTGGAGTAACTAAAATTTACGTCAGGATCCCCGTAGATAGGTTAGCCCCCTTAATTGGTGAGGGGGGCAAAGTCATTCGTGAGTTGGAGGAACGGACGAACACATTAATTACTGTTGATGAGGTCAACGCTTCAGTATCTATAGAGCCTGCGTCTCCAGATACAACCATGGATAAGTTACTTAAGGCAAGGGACTTTATTATGGCGGTAGCAGCTGGCTTCTCGCCTGATAAGGCATGGAGATTACTTGATGAAGGTCAAGTTCTTGTGGTCATTAACCTTAAGGAAGTTATTGGGAGCTCACCCAATCACCTCACAAGAATTAAGGGAAGAATAATTGGGGAGAAAGGTAAAGCTAGGAGGAACATTGAGCAAATGACTGGAACAGACATCAACGTATATGATGATAGAGTGGCTATCATTGGTGATTACGAATCAGCGCAAATAGCTAGGGAAGCTGTACAAATGCTTATTCAAGGAAGAATGCATTCAACAGTTTACCGCTACATAGATAGGGCGATGCGGAAAGTAAGGAGAAATAAAATGCTTGATCTTTGGTCAAAGAAACCATTTTAACGAAGTAAATAAAATCAAAACATGTATTGTGTTATGATGAATTAAGTCCTCTGACGTGCGTGAATGATGATGGGCCAAAGCTCTGATTAATGGATTCTATTAAAGGGAATTCCCATCCTGAATGAAGTAATTGGTTTAGGGAGTTTAGGAGCCCGTTCTGCCCTTACGGGTGTGGTGGGCCCGGGGGGATTTGAACCCCCGACCTACGGGTCTCTCCACAGGCTTATTTCTGTCATTCCCCTTAGGGGTCCTCAGACCCATAGCAGTTGGACTGGAGCTTCGGCCCTCAGTGACCGCCGCTCTACCTGGCTGAGCCACGGGCCCACCAGATGTTATCCGTTAATTTGAGGTTGTGAGAGTATTTAATCCTTATTTTTTCTGAAGTAATGTTTGCCGGGTGATTGAATGACCTCTTGGAAATTAAGGTGTACTGATTGCGGTACCGAATGGATACTTAAGGTAAGCTACGATATAAGCGACCTTAAAAGAATTTATCATTACTGCCCAGTATGCAAGAAGAACACATTTCATGAAGTTTTAGGTAAGGTAGAGGAAAAGGACACTAGCTAAATAACCTCCTTACCGGCACTTGGGGCAGCGCCACCATTAATTGAGTAACGAAGTTTTAGGGTAGGGTCTTTTTGCTTAATTATATTGATGAGTTCCTCTACTGTTAAGGAAATTTGCTTCCCTTCCTCCCTAGCCCTTATATTCAGAACTCCTGCTTCAACTTCTCTATCGCCTATGACAGCTATGTAGGGGACCCATTCCTTTCCTGCCTCCCGGATCTTTTTCCCTAAACTAATTTTTCTCTTGTCGATGGAGACCCTCACACCATAACTCATTAATTCACTAGCCACTTTCATAGCGTACTTAATGTGTTCATCCTTAATTGGCAGTAGCTTCACTTGTGTGGGGTTGAGCCATATTGGGAGTGAAGGCGGTAAACTTTCCTCAAGTTCTTTCTCGGCCTTAACTATTGCTGAAATAAGGAGGTTCTCGTAGATACCTATTATATTTGTTCCTAAAGTAAAGGCTCCGTTATAGCTTAATATTTCAAAACCAGTTAATTCCAGGAGTACCTTACCATAAATTTTGCTGGCAAGCCTTACCCTCTCCATTCTGATGCCGGTTTCTTTGCCTGAAGATCTAACTGCATTAATTACCAGGTACCTCCATCCAGAATCCTTTAACGCGTTTGCTAATGAACTGATGTTCCGAAAGCCTTCATTAATGATTACCAGGTCCTTAAGGCCTAAGCCTCTATAGAGTTCAAGATCAAAGTGAAGTATCTTTCTCACTACATCGTATAGTTCATTAATTGTTTTTCTTGAGAGGATAAGGATTGATTCCGTCACAATATCGAAAACTGCTAGCCTTCTGAGGGAGGTATGAAGTACGCCCTTAGCAAGCACTGCTTTCTTAGGGGAATTAATTGCGGCTGAGTTTATGGCCCAGAACACATTATTTAGTGATTCAGTCCCTGCCTTAATCTGAATTAAGTCATAATTTAATTTAAGTGATTTAGGTATTGACTCACTTAGCTCATCCAGGACACTAAATATTTCTACTGACCTTCCTAACGACATCAGGTACTGCTTGCCTGATGAGGTCCTTAATGTTTTAAGGCCGAATGAATCAAGTAAAGCAACTGTTTTGTCACGTAGTTTAGGCTTTCTTTCTTTAGTATTTAGGTGGGTGCAGACCGTATCTATGGCTGAAGGATTTACTTCATTTGTGGCTTCACCAAGCGAGCACGAATATGTAGGGCCTTTCCTTAAGCAGAGTTTCATAGGGTCATACGTCTTAGAGAGTTCAGAAAGTGGGTGGCCAAGACAGTAAATCCTGAAGGACTTGTACCATCCGAAAGGGGCTCTAACGACTCTTAAGTTACTGAAGCGCTCCCTAATTTTTCCTTCAAGAAACGTTAGGATTCTTAATGCATCTTCAGGGGGTGCGAGCTTACTGCTTAAGTGTGCGTAAGGGTAAATAACTATTGATGATGGCTTAATTCTTTCCACAACCTCGGAAATATCCCTCAACACTTTTTCTTCTAACTCATTAGTGCATTGTGGATCGCCTTCCTCAACCGACATGAAGGTAACTAAGGCGTTCTCTTCCTTATCCTCAGGTATGGACTCAGCCAGTTCCTCGGCACTCTCAATTGCTTTATCCTTGGTTTTGTACCAGAACTCACCAGCATGAATTAAGAGCAGCTTCATAATATATCCCTTCTTCGAAATAAGTTAATTCTGGGTTTAAAGAGGATTCTCTAACTATAGTTACTTGAGGTTCTACGGTAATATTACCTTCATTCATGAGTTTTTAGTGGATAGGGTTATTGAAAACTTAATAGCTTTATAAATACCCTCAAATTAGGCAGGTCAGGTATGTCGAGAGAAGAAGCTAAGGTGAAAACGCTTGAGGATTTAGGGTTGAGTCCTTCTCTCCTCAGGAAATTATCCGAGGCCGGCTTTAAAACCCTTGAAGCTGTTGCTGTAGCTAATGTTAGCGAGTTAGCTAGCATTGTTGGTATACCAACACCTACAGCACAGAGGATAGTTAGTAAAGCTCGTGAAGCCTTAGGCCTCAGGTTCAAGACAGCGCTGGAGCTCAAGAAGGAAAGGGAGAACGTAGGCAGAATCACTACGGGGTCTAGGAAACTTGATGAGTTGCTGGGTGGAGGTATAGAGACCAAAACAATAACTGAGTTCTTTGGTGAGTTCGGCAGCGGGAAGACGAACATATGCCATCAGGTTTCCGTGAACGTTCAGCTTCCCCTAGAGAAAGGGGGTTTGGGTGGTAAGGCAATCTATATTGATACTGAAGGAACCTTCAGGTGGGAAAGAATAGAGAGTATGGCGCGGGGCGTGGGTCTTGATCCAGATGAGGTGATGAAGAACATCATTTGGGCCCGGGCAATAAGCAGTGATCACCAGATAGCGATAGTTGATGAAGCTATGGATCTCATTGCTAAGGAGAACATTAAGTTATTGGTTGTTGATTCCGTGATGGGCTTATTCAGGGCTGAATATCCTGGTAGAGAGAATCTTGCTACTCGCCAGCAGAAGCTTAATAGGCACCTACATCAATTAGCTCGGATAGCTGATGTCTATGATGTGGCTGTAGTGGTCACAAACCAGGTTATGGCCAGGCCAGATGTCTTTTACGGGGATCCAACCACAGCAGTAGGTGGTCATGTGCTTGCTCACGCCCCAGGTATAAGGGTTCAGTTGAGGAAAAGCAGGGGAAACAAGAGAATCGCGAGGATTGTTGATGCACCTCACTTACCTGAAGGTGAAGCGGTATTTGTGATTACTGATGTAGGGATTAGAGATATAGAGGAGTGATCAGCTAGCGTGGTGTTGAGTTATAGGTACGTACTTGGAAGTCTCAGTATTTTTATCGGTTCTCTTAACTCTTGCTTGTGCTTCATACCTAGATCTAAAGGATAGGGAAGTCCCAGAATATGTTTGGATACCTGGCTCCTTAATTTCTGTTACGGTGAACCTGTATTTAAGGGCTTACTCCCCAATCAAAGCCTTAATTTCCTTAATTCCTGCTCTTGCAGTCCTTGCTCTAGCTTTTCTAGATCTAATAGGTGGTGCGGATTTTTTCGCTTTGCTCCTGGTTTCTTTGGCTCACCCTAACTTCCTTTACCTTCCTATCTCTTTACTGACGTTATTTTATTCGCTGCTAATTCCTGTTGGGGTTCTCATTTGGTACGTGATAATTAACTTAAGGCACTATAGTGAACTCAGGAACTTAAGGTGTGTTAATGGGTCGCGCTATTACTTATTCTTTTTCGGTAAACCAGTTACTGTGAATGAGCTCTTAAGGAAGAAATTCCTGTATCCCCTAATGATCCCAGAAAGGAATGGTTTCAGGTGCAGGGCTTCATTCACGATGGATGACGACTTCGAGGCCAACATAAAGAAAACTTTTGAGGACTTAATGTCTGAAGGAAAAATCACTGACGAACTAAAGGTGTGGGCGACGCCAGGATTTCCTCACGTGGTTTTCTACTTAGTTGGTTACGTTATTGCAATCCTCACCCCACAACAAGCCCTACTTAATTTGTTGCTTGAAGTGATTAGGTAAATCCTTATCTATCCTTACCTTACTAAATTAATATAAGCTGAAGGATTTGGGAGGGGAAACTAATGCCTGTACTTTGGGCTCCATGGAGAATGACTTACATACTTAAGTCTAAGGAAGAAACAGGGTGCTTTTTCTGTGAAGCAGCTGAATCTAGCGAAGATGATAAGCATAAGGTTATTTATAGAAGTGAATTCAGTATTGCTCTCCTAAATATTTATCCCTACAATACTGCTCA
>JALWQN010000099.1 GCA_027083115.1 Desulfurococcales archaeon | reverse complement strand
GTTAATGGCGAGGTCGTGAGGTCATGCATCACACCAGTTAAGGACGGAATGAAGATTAAGAGAATTAAGGGCCTACCTAAATTAACTAAATCACCTATTTTAAGGAAAAGAAAGATAGGAAAGATCGATACAGATGTTTTGGTTGTTGGTGCAGGACCCGCTGGAATGGGTGCTGCAGAAGTTTTGGCTTCAGAAGGATTGAGCGTTCTCTTGGTTGATGATCAAATCAGGTTAGGGGGACAACTAATTAAGCAGACACACATTTTCTTCGGCTCAGAAGAGCTCTTCGCAGGGAAAAGAGGGGTCAGAATAGCTGAGGAATATGAGGAAAAATTAAGGAAAATCAAAAACTTACAGATAATGCTTAGAACGACTGCTGTAGGTGCGTTCAAGGAAGGCGTCATGATAACTAATGATGAAGGAACGTACTTAGTGCATGCTAAATATATACTGCTCTCGACAGGCGCTTTCGAGAACTATCTGCTTTTCGAGAACAATGATCTCCCAGGAGTCATGGGTGCTGGAGGAGCTCAAACGCTAATGAACCTCTATGGTGTTCTGCCTGGGAAGGAGGTCTTAGTCGTGGGCTCAGGAAATGTTGGGCTAATAATTACATACCAATTGCTTCAGGCTGGAGCGAAGGTAAAGGCAATTATTGAGGCAGCTCCCAAAATAGGCGGCTGGTTAGTTCATGCAGCTAAGGTAAGGAGGTATGGTGTTCCAATCATAACTAAACACACAGTTGTTGCTGCTGAAGGTAAGGAAAGAGTAAGAGCTGCAGTGATTGCTGAAGTTGATGAGAGGTGGGAACCAATTAAGGGTACTGAGAAAAGAATTGCTTGTGACACAATACTATTGGCTGTAGGGCTGACACCAAACACAGAATTAGTTAGGCAGTTCGGTGTTGAAACTAAGTACGTTCCAGAATTAGGTGGTTTGGTTCCCGTCAGGAACGAATATCTTGAAACCAATGTACCAAACATATTTGTTGCTGGAGACGTTGTTGGAGTAGAGGAGGCAACGACGGCCTTTATTGAAGGGTGGATAGCAGCTTACTCAATATTAATTAAGGAATTAGGTCCTCAACCTAAGTTAATTAGTGAAAGAGATAGGTATGTGAGAATGCTTAAAGAATATAGATCTTCTCCAGCCAGTGAAAGAGTGAGGCATGGTTGGAAATATGCTGAAATCGCTGGGGGGAATGATGATGGGTGAAAGAAGCGCTAAAATACCCTTAGAGAGGCGGACAGGTGTGATCTCTATCCAGAAACTTAAGGAGTTAGGTTATATTCCTGCTGATGATAGATTAAGGCGTGGTGCAGTAGCTATATTTGAGTGCATTGAGCCAATACCTTGTAACGTATGCGTTTTTGCTTGTCCCTTCAAAGCTGTTGAGATGAATAAAATAACTGACTTACCTAAAATAGACTTCAATAAATGCACGGGATGTGGTTTATGTGTTGCTCAATGCCCTGGCCAAGCAATAAGGGTCGTGGATCTATCAGGTAAAGGGAATTCGGCATCAGTGATTTTGCAGTATGACCTTACTGACCCGCCTAAAAAGGGCGACACAGTAAAGCTACTGAACGAGTACGGTGAAGAAATAGGTGTTGGTGAGGTTGAGCTAACGTACAAGCATAAGAGAAGCGAGGCTTACGTAATTAAGGTTAAAGCACCTAAAGAGCTAGCTCTTAGGACCCGCGGCCTAAGAGCTGGGGGTGAGTAAATTGCCTAAATTCGTCTGTTTATGTGAGGAAATAACCATAGAGGATATTGAGAAAGTGATTAGGGAGGAAAAAATTAGTGATTTGGAGACCTTGAAAAGACGGTTGAGGGTGAGTATGGGGCACTGCGGTGGTAGGTATTGCATCAATCTTTTACTTAAGCTCTACCCTAAATTATTTGGCGAGTCGCCAAGATATAAGACGTCTGAAGAACTCCATATTCCTAAGCCTAGGCCACCCGTAAAACCTACAATACTAGCAAAATTCCTTGATGAGGTGAGTGAATGAGGACCGTCAATATTGCTATAGTTGGTGGCGGAATAACTGGATTATCCACGGCCTACTTCTTAACTAAGAAAGGTATTAAGGATGTCGAGATCTTTGAAGCAAAGTATGTTGGTTATGGTAGCTCAGGACGGTGTGCTGCGGGGATTAGAGCTTCCTTCACATCAAGAGTGCATGTGGTCTTAATGAAGGAAGCTATTGAGGGCTGGAAGAAATGGAACAAAAGCATTGAGGGGCTTGAGTTTAATCAAGCAGGTTATTTGTGGCTTCTGACCAACGATGAATTAGTTGAACAACATAAGGAGTTAATGAAGCTCCATAATAGCTTAGGGGTACCCACTAAACTCATAGGTAGGGAAGAGGTCAAGGAACTGGTTCCCTCTATTCAACTTAACGATGTGTTAGCTGCTTTACATGACCCTACGGCAGGTAAAGCTAGCCCATTTCACGCAACAATGGCTTTACGTAGGTACTTAATTAAGGCTGGAGTGAAAATACACGAATATACTCCTATTAGGTCAATAAAGGCATCCTCGAGTAAAGCGACCGAGATAGGGATTGAGGGTGCTGGAAGCCTGAAAATAGGCGGATCCTTAGTTATCGCTGCAGGTTATTGGAGCAAGGAGTTACTCTACAAACTAGGTTATGAGTTACCTGTCGTTGGAGATCCTCATCACTTACTAATTACTGAGAAAGTTGCTCCTTTAGTTAAGCCCTTAGTAATTCATAAGGAAAGCGGTTCATACATAAACCAGGTTTTGACGGGTGGTCTAATACTTGGTGCCGAATATTCTGTTCCCGAAAATGACTTAACTCTTAGAGCGGGCTTCATAGTTAAAGCAGTTAAGCATATGTCAAAATACTTCCCTCAAATACTTAATGCGAATCTCCTCAGGGTATGGATAGGTTATTACCTAAAAACCCCGGATAATCACCCTCTGATAGGTTTGGTACCTGGTTATGAGAACATCTACTTAGCTACTGGATTCAGCGGTCATGGATATATGATGTCACCCATTGTTGGTGAGGAGCTCGCTAATCTCATAATTAATGGTAGGACAAAACTTCCTGAAACAGCTGAACTAACACCAGATAGGTTTAAGAAAGGAAAGTTCCTTGAGGAAAAAGCAGTCTTTGGTTAACTCACCACGTAAGGAAAGAAGGTTTTTCTGGGTAAGGCTCGGAAATTAGCCTAACATCCACTAAATCCCCTACCTCAAATCCCTCTAAATCCTCCTTAACCTCAATTATTCCGTTACCTTTAAGCAACGTTGAGAGAATTCCTGAGCCTGTAAGCCTTAATGGCTCAACCAGCAATTCACCATTATCCCAATAAACAACTACCCGAAAGTAAGACCTAAAACCCACTACGTTTGCTAACCTCCTAGCTAACTTAGCCCTAACGACTGGCGTAGGTGGAAGCTTGAGACCCAATGCATTCTTAATTAAAGGCTTAAGGAAGTTATCAAGCCCTACTAAGCAAGCGACAGGTAAGCCAGAAAGCATGAGGACAGGTTTACCATTAACGATTAAAGCTCCAGCCGTTCTCCCAGGCCTTAAATTAACGCCATGAAAGATTAGCTCAGATTCCGGAAGCTCCTTTATTGCTTCAGGAACTAAATCTCTTTTACCAACGGATGTGCCTCCAGTAATTACTACTATGTCAGCTTCACCTAATACTTCCTTAACTGTCATTTTGATTTGTTCTTTATTGTCAGGAACAATGCCCTTGTAAAGCGGCTCTAGACCTAGTTCCCTCACGTAAGCAGTAATTAATGGTCCTGTAGAATTGGGTATTTTTCCGCTAGTTACCGGTACAGACTCAGTTAATTCATTACCAGTGTTTATTACGGCAACTTTAAACTTCCTGCAGACATTAATTTCCTTAAGTCCTGCTTGTGCAAGAGCGGCGATATGCCAAGGTCTAAGCACAGTACCTTTACTGACTATGATCTCTCCCTTCCGAAAGTCCTCACCCTTATAGCTTATGTTCTTGTATTTAGGTAGTGCCTTCATTACATAAACCAAGTTTCCTTCTCTAATTGCATTCTCGAATGGTACAACCGCATCAGAGCCTTTAGGTAATGGAGCACCCGTATAAACAACTACGGCTTCTCCATCACCTAATACAGGTGGTTCAGAACCAAAACCAGCCTCTACCTCACCCACAATTCTCAAGGGAACTGGATTATTTTCGCTGGCACTTAACGTATCTTCATACTTAACCGCGTAACCATCTACCGCAGCTCTGTTAAAGGGTGGATAATCGTAGGGAGCAATGATATCTCTGCAGGCTACTCTCCCGAAGGCCTTACTCACTTTAACGGTTTGAGGACTGGGTTTTAGTTTAGCCTTACTCAATAACTTCTCTCTAGCTACATCAACATTAAGGAGTTCCTTAAACCCTACTAAAGGTTCCCTCATCCCCCGCTCAACCTCCTTAATCTGCTCTCAATTAATGTCTTAAGCTTCTCAAGACCCTTAATTCCGTCAGGGCACCGTATCTTACTGCAAGACATGTCTGCAGTTAATGGGGTCAGGGTTACATAGCCTTGCGTAAGATAATAAGTATCACTTCCTTCCTCAACTACTCTATCTCCAACCAGCCAGAAGTATTCTCTCCCTCTAGGATCCACTCTCCTCTCAAATCTTTGCCTAAACCTAATTTTCTGTGTTTTTTCAGGAATTATGACACCTTTCGGCGGGATCGCCTTAGGTATGTTTATAGAGATTGTGTCTATCCCCCTAAACCATCCCTTACTCAGCACGAACTCAGTAACTGACTCAACAACAACCCTAATAATGAAGGAGTACTTGGGGTTCTCAAATTCTTCATCGCTTCCGACATCAGCCGATACAGCAACGGACGGATACCCAAACAGCCCGGCCTCCATAGCTGCCTGCACGGTCCCAGAATAAAGAATGTTCTGGATTGAGGTATTTTCACCTATATTAACACCGGAGAAGACTATGTTTGGGTCGAAATCAAGGATTTTGATTGCTGAGTGAAAAGCGTCAACAGGGGTTCCATTAACTATGTGGATCTCAATATCATCAATTACTAACTTCCTAAGGAAAAGTGGTTTGTGGAGGGTTAGTGAATGTCCCCCACCAGATTTAGGTATTTCAGGAACTACAGCCAAAACCTCCCCAAAATTTCTTAAGGATCTGTACATTAATGGCAGTCCCTTAGTCATGAAGCCATCATCATTAACTAATAGAATTCTTTTAACCATCCGAAGCAACACCTGATTTGATAAGTTAAGGTTCAAGTTAAATAAAGTTATTCAATCTTACGTATCACTACTTCATAAAACACCAATAATGAAAGCATCTCCAGGTAATTGGGGAGTGAAGGATCTCGTAACCCAACAGTATTTACCTTTTTAATCCCTTATATTTAAGGGATGATTTAAGAAGTGTTTGAGGAGCTAGAGGCCTTAGCTAAGGCCATAGTCTCTGGTAAGCCTCCTGTCAATCAAGTGAAGTACGTGGTTACTGAGGAAGTTCAGTTACCCGAAGAACTATCTGTTTTTTCTCTGGATAAGCCGAATGAAAGGTTTAATTTTGTGGGTGTGGATGCTGCATCAATAACGCTTTACACTCCCTACGGCGAAGTGGCTATCACTTCAGGAGCTATAGGTACGCTCAACAGAACAAGCTATTATCCGTCCAAATTAAGACCTACGAAAGAAAGGGGTCCTCCCTATGTTGGTGCCTTGGAGAGCGGAGGATTAGATTGGGTAACTGATAAATATATCTTATTAGGTACTCCCTATAAGCTCGACCCTTTTCTTCCTGAAGGAGCTATCTCACACGATATAAGAATCGGTCTTGAATCATACCTCATAAGCAGGGCAAAAAAGCTATTCAAGAACGCATTATTGTTGATTGATGGTCCAGCCACATATCCTTTCTCGCCAGTAACTGAAGGGAGTAAATGGAGTGTGGAGTTAGGTCTCCTTAATAAATTGAGGGTAAAGGCGTTGATGGAGGCTTTTGCTGAGGGACTAACGCCTATATGTGTTGTTAAGCGCGTTTGGGGATCAGCTTATATACCTGAGGCAGTAGCTGAAGGAAATAAGGACGTCTCTGTAGTAATGAATTATGTAAGCAAGCATTTCCCATTAACTAAGCCCTTAATTATCGGGCCTTGGGAAAATAGAGGGAGGGTAGGAGTTCCCGACAGAATAATGGCTTATTTAGCTATACCCATAAATCCTTACCTCCATACAGTATCTGTCTTAAGAATTGAGGTACTTAGAGATATTGCGGAATCCATAAACACAAAGCTCATTGAGTTGGCTAAAGCTCTTTCATGGGAAATAATGGAGTATGGGACCTACGTTCCGCCAGCTATTCAGGTAGCTGATAAGCTCTCTAAAGCATTAGTTAGGAGGCACGCATCACTAATAGAGACTGTATTTAAACGTACGGGCGTACTAATACTTTATAGCGGTGAAGGCATTGAGTGAGGCACTCGATGTAATTAAAGAAAAGATAGTTAAGGCTAGGGAGAAGGCTGAAGGAATAGGTGAGGTTCTAGGTTACGTCAGCAGGAAAAGTCCTTCCAAAATTTCTGGTGAAGAATCGTTAACGGTTATTGAGGTAGATCCCTTAACATACTACGCCAAAGGAAATCTTCTTGGTGTTGGGAATTACGTCATTGCAGTAGATATTAGGACAGGTAAGGCTGTGGGTTTAAGAATAGTTTCACTCCAGCGTTCGGATATAGCCTCAACAATAGAGAGCCTCCAGCCCCTTACGCTCGAGCAGGATGAGGATGGACTAATAACTAATGCATTGATTTACGCCGACACATTATTGGATGAGGATGGATTGCCTTTTACTTCGCCAATAGAGCCACAATCTCCCGTTGTCTCCCCTACAAGTCCAGAACTTCTTGCTAGAGTTGTTGGTTTACCTAATGAAGGGGTGCCTTTAGGAGTACTTCATACTGGCTCACATCCAGTCAGTGGTGGTAAGGTAGTTCTTAAGCTGCCTAAAAGTGAATTCTTCAAACATGTATTCATCATGGGTACGACGGGATCAGGAAAAACAACATTCATAAAAAACCTAATTTATGCTGTGGGGCTGTCTTGGGTTAAGTCTAAGGTATTGATTATTGATGCCGCTGGGGACTATGCCCAAATAGTGTTGCCTCCCTCAAGAAAACCTGATGGTATAGACGCTTACTTGAGTGATTTCAGAGAATATATAGAGAAATATCCCTCAGATATTGTTGTCTTGCTTCCCCTACGGAGAGGTGATAGGGACGTTAAGGCCGTTGCTTTTCGGTACGTTATGGAGAGGTTAGGTAAAGTGGCTGAGGCTTTTTATGGCTCTCCAGTAGAAATAGGTGTTTCTTCAGGTAAGGATTACGGCGGTACACACTCTTCAGTAGTTGAGTGCCAACTTAAGGACTCCAGTTTTAAGGTGGAGGTTGTTCCTCTATCACTAACTTACTATGGCCTAAGAGATCATCTTGAGATCTTTCCATTATTCTCTAGGCAGGCTAAGGTATACTTGAAGAACATAATAAACTTCCTTGAGGATAGGGAGGGAGGAATCAGAAACTTCACTCACCTGCATATGGCTTTTCAGAGGCACTTTAACGAGTTGCTTGATGTGCTTAAGGTACATAAGAAAACGCTGGAGAACATTCAGAGAGGTATAAACTTCATAGCTAGCTCTGAAGAGGTCGATGTTCTACTCAACGGTTCTCCGATAGCTTTCCCAAACATGGAAGAACTCATTAAGTCAGCTAATGCTCCAGTGATTTTAGACTTAGATTATGCTTCATCCAGAGGCTCTCATTTTGTGATCCTGAATATGATTGCTTACGAATTCATGAGGGAAGTCTATGCCTGGAAAAAGTCAGGTGTAGGTCTGGCTGAACCTGTACTTCTCATACTTGATGAGGCCCATAGGTTCTTCCCTTCGGAAGGTACAAGCAAGGAAGAGGTTGAGCTTCTGGCGGACTTCATCTCAAGGATTGCCAGACTAGGGAGGGCCAGGGGTTTGGGTCTTATTTTTTCTACGCACTCCCCTAAGGATGTACATAAGATCGTCATCCAATTAACTAATACTAAAGTTGTCTTCAGAAGTGAAAAGGAGTTTATGGAAATGCTTGACATACCTAAGGACTACTTTAAATTAATGGAGTTAGTGCCTGATAGGGTAGGCATGCTTAGATCCTCAGCATTAAGGTCTGGTCATGCAATCTTTCAAACTCCTGAGCCCTTGCTCGGTCACTTCGATATGGGAAGGCTTTCAGCCAGAGAGTAGCTATTTTTATTTATGAAAGAAAATATAGTTAGCTGTTAGAATTAAGGTGATTATTTTTGGCTTGTGGGATAATTGCTGTGGCTGCATCGAAGGGATCCCTACCTAAAAAGTTAGGTGCAGTTATTAAAGAGTCCCTGAAGTCGCTTGAATACAGAGGCTACGATTCAGTTGGTTATGCCGTAATTACTGAAGAAGGGAAAATATTCCTGCGGAAATCTAAGGGAATGATTAATGCTGTAGCCAAGAAATTGGGTTTTGAGTTAATAGATGGCTTAATAGGGATAGGACATACTAGGTGGGCAACTCATGGATCACCAAGCGATGTTAATTCGCATCCCCACCTTGATTGCGAAGGAAAAATTGCTGTAGCTCATAACGGTATCATAGAGAATTGGAGGGAGTTGAAGGAATGGCTCATCCGGAAAGGCCATGTATTCCGTTCTGAAACAGATACTGAAGTAATTCCTCACTTAATAGAGGAGTTCATGAAGCAAGGTCATGGTCCATACTCTGCATTCAAGGAAGCTGTTAACATGCTTGAAGGAGCTTATGCGATAGTGGCTTTAAACACTGTGGCACCGGATAAGGTTTTTATGGCTAAGAAAACCTCTCCCTTAGTTATTGGTTTCGGTAATGGAGTCAATTTTGTTGCTAGTGACATACCTGCCTTCTTGAAATACACCCGTAAAGTTCTTGTCCTTAGGGATAATGAAGCCGGTTACGTGACAAGCAATAATGTGGTTGTGGAGAGAAAGTCCTTTAATGAAGGAAAAGCTGTTGGATGGACTAAGGTAGACTATAATGGTAGAGTAAGGGAGGTAGAATGGACTCCTGAGATGGCTATGAAGGGTGGTTACCCTCACTTCATGCTTAAAGAAATTCACGAGCAACCTCAGGCTGTTGCCTCCACACTAGCGGGAATTAAGGACAGTTTGGAGGAGATCACAAAAATCATAAGTAAAGCTGACCGAGTTATTTTGATTGGTGCGGGCACTTCCTACCATGCATCCTATTTAGGAGCTATCTTCCTCAGCAACATAGGTGGGATCTCATCTAATGCCTTAATATCTTCAGAAGCCAGCTGGTATAGGAACTCGGTTAGGGAAGGTGACGTAATTATTGCTGTTAGCCAGTCTGGAGAAACAATAGATACCTTACTCGCAATTAGAGAAGCTAGGAAGAGGGGTGCGTACATCATCGCTCTCTCTAACGTCGTCGATTCAGCCATACCTAGGGAGTCGGATTATGCCCTCTACACAAGGGCTGGGCCAGAAATCGGTGTTGCAGCAACGAAAACCTTCGCAACTCAAGTGACCGTTCTGGCGGTGCTTTCCGTTAAGGTAGGACGTCTTAACGGGTTGCTTAGGGAGCGTGAGGAAACGACACATCTTAAGGCATTAAGTAACTTACCAGAAATAATTAAGAACGTACTTAGCTCACATGAAGGCAAAGCTAAAACAGTTTCTAAAGGGATGAAAGGTAAGTTAAGCGCTTTTTATTTAGGGAGAGGCTACGGTTTGGGCTTGTCTATGGAGAGTGCTCTAAAGCTTAAGGAAATAGCTTATATACATGCAGAGGCTTACTCCGCTGGAGAATCGAAGCACGGGCCTATAGCTTTAGTTGAGGAAGGTTTCCCAGTCATTTTTACTGCTGTTAACGGCATTGAATGCGATTTAATAAAGAGCAATGTTGAGGAGATGAGGGCACGCTATGCTTGGCTACTGGCAGTAGCTCCGAAAGAGTATCTAAATAAGTTCGGTGGAGTTGATGTAGCAATTCCTATGCCTTCTCTACCGGTCACTGCTGCTGCAGTATCCTACATAGTTCCTCATCAATTAATTGCTTACTATACTGCAGTGGCTAAGGGTCTTGACCCAGATAAGCCACGTAACCTAGCGAAAACCGTAACCGTTGTTTGAGGTGTTTAAAGAATGAAAGCAGTTATTCTTGCTGGAGGTTCTGGATCGGGTCTTAGAGCCGTAACAGGAGGTAAGCCGAAAGTACTTCTAAACATTTGTGGCAAGCCCTTCATTGAGAGAGTAATCACGAACCTTTGGAGGGCAGGAATCAAGGAATCAATCATAGTTACTGACAGGCCTCATGACTTTGACGATCTTACAGTAAAGTTAGGTAAGCTAATGAGTTTTGAGTTAAGGAAGCAGAGAAAGCCGGAGGTTGTAGGAGCGATTTTAGAGGCTAGGGAGGAATTAAGGAAGTCAGCATTGCTGGTTTATGGCGATACATTAGTTCCTAGTGAAGCATACTTACTCACTTTAAGCACGAGCATCGATTCAGGTTACCCAACAATACTTATTGTGCCTAATGAGGACGTAAGGCTCTATGGTGCTGTCCTAGTTGATGGGGCAGGCTATGTAACTGAGTTCCATGAGAAACCGAAAAAAATGGTTGAGGGAGCATACGCTTATGGGGGAGTAGGAGTATTTAATAATGATTTCCTTGAGGTGCTGGAAAATGCAGGGAGCTTGGAGGAAGGCATTAACGAATATGTTAAGGAAGGAGGTAAAATAAGGACTACCTTATGGAGTGGTGTATGGGTTGATTTAGGTGTCCCCGTTAACACTCTTGAAGCGATGTACTACATAATGGTTGACGAGTTTAAGGGTACCTATATTTCTTCCAAAGCTAAGTTAGCAAGCACTGCAGTTATTGAGGGTCCTGTCTACATAGATGAAGGAGCGACAATAGATCACTACTCAATCATTAGGGGACCTGCCTACATAGGTAGGGAAGCGCTAATAGGTGCCCACACCTTCATTAGACCATATACGGATGTGGAGTCATTAGTTACAGTCAGTAGTTATTCTGAGCTCGCGTGGTCAATAATTAGTGATCGATCAACCATAGGAAGAGGGTCTTTTCTAGGCTACAGTATTGTTGGTGAGGCAGCCACCCTAGAGCCGGGAGTAACTACTAAATTACTTGCCCTACCTGAAGAGGCAGGCATTAAAGCAATTAAGATAGTTATGAAAAGAAAACCCTACTATAAGGCTGGTGCTGTTATTGCTGCAAAGTCTCGTGTGCCTGCATTTACTACACTTAGACCTGGAAGTGAGTGGATCTAGATAAAGGGTCAAAGGCAATAAATACGTAGCATTAATCAGTCACTTCGTATGCCTTAGATAGCCAATTAATTAATTCTTCACTTACTGAGGCTCCAGCCTCACTTAAAGCTTTCTGAATAGATTCTTTGCCTCTTTTTACCCCTAACTCCAGAAGGAACTCTTTTAATTCCCAAGGAAACAAGATCCATTTAGATGTTGTGACAATGAAGTAATCTGGCCTAATTATTGACCGGGGTTTATAGTAGAGTGCTGCAGACTTGAGTTCTTTAGCTCCCCTAAGTCTAACCTGCTCAGTAACTATTTGTAAAGTCCTTCCAGAATCAACAACGTCATCAATTATTAGTACTTTCTTACCTCTAACCTCAGTCACTAATGGTTGCGTAATTACGGGTTTTTCAGCAGTTTCTCCCACACCTCGATAGAACTTAACTTCAACAACCCCTAACTCCTTAATGCTTAGGATGTCTGTTATTATTCTGGCAATTATGTACCCACCCCTTAATACTCCAATAAGGGTATCGGGCTTATAGTCTCTCTTTACTTTTAGGGCGAGCTTTATGGAGTTAACGTGTATTTCTTCCCAGGAAGGAGCGAGAAAATCCATGTCAATCACTTAAATTAAGTTGGGATTGAGTGTAATTAAATTTTAAATTATGATTTTATCTTAAGCACGTAATTTAAAATTAGTACTACCCTACCTTTATGGGGAGTTAAAGCTGCGGGAAGAGCTAATCAACATATTACCTAACGTAAATGAGGTTGCTGTGGTAGGTGCTACACCTAAGGAAGGTAAGGTTGGAAACGTACTTTTAAGGAACTTAATCAATTATGGGTTTAAGGGAAAAATATATCCCGTAAACCCCAAATACTCAGAAATCCTCGGTATTAGGGCTTACTCCACAGTTAGCTCTATCCCTTCAGTTCCTGATGTTGTTGTCATTGCTGTGCCTGCTAAGGCAGTACCTTCCGTTTTGAGGGAGGCTGAAAGCAAGGGAGTTAAGTTAGCAGTAGTTATTACTGCTGGGTTTCGGGAGGCAGGTAATGAGGAGGCAGAAAAAGCCCTTGAGGGAGTCATTAAGAAGGGCGAGATGCGTGTAGTAGGTCCAAACTCTGCAGGCATATCCGTAACAGACATCAGGCTTCACGCTAGCATAGAGGTCATGCCTAACGAAGGTAATGTGGGATTAGCTATGCAGTCTGGAGCTATGGGGGGCGTAGTGATATCTAGGTTAAGGTCCTTGGCTTCAGGAGTTTCTTTCTTTATAAGTATAGGTAATGCGGCAGACGTTAGTGTTGAGGACGCTTTCCAGTACGCTTTAAGTGATGAAAGAACGCAGGCAATGATGGCTTACGTAGAGTGGGTTAAGAACGGGAGGAATTTCGTTAATGCAGGCAAGGAACTATCAAAAAAGAAGCCGCTATGTATTCTGAAGGGTGGGAGAGGGGAAAGCAGTTCCAGAGCAATTAAGTCACATACTGGAGGATTAGCAGGCTCTTTTGAGGTCTTTAGGGCAGCTGCCCTCAAAGCAGGAGCTTACTTAGCTGATGATGTGGATGATTTAGTTGAAGTTTGTGAGGTTCTCAGGCGTTTAGGGAATAGGGAAGTCTCTAGAGTTATTATTGTCAGTAATTCGGGAGGCCTTGCGATAGTGACCGCATCACAAATAGAGGATTCAGGCATTCAACTACCAACAATACCAAATAAGCTAAGAAGCAAGATCGTGGCTAAGGCGGGAAAGAACTACAGCGGTATTAACCCAATAGATTTTGGAGGGGACTCCTTTATTAACCAAGTGATTGAGGCCTTAACTATTGAGGGTATCGAGAATTACTTTGATGTAGGGATTCTAGTATATGTTCCTACGGCAGCTGAGAAACCTTCCTCAATGGCTGAAGCTATAAAGAACCTCTCTCAGGAATTCAGGCTACCTGTAATAGCCTACTTTGATGGAGAGGGAGCTCTGGAAGTTGCTAAAGAGGTTTCGAAGGAGATACCTGTAGTTACTACCTCTAAAAACATTGGGAAGGCTTTGAAGGCTTTGAGGTTCAGACATGCTTTTTTAAAACATATTGGGAATTAAAGAATGGATATTGTTTATTTTTTAATCCTTTTTAAGTAAATTGTTAATCGTTATTAAGGAGGATTCGCAAAATATTGCGGTGAACGCGTATTTCAAACAAGCCCGTAAACCCATTAAAAGCTCCTTCAGGAGTTAAGCTGGCTTTAATGGGTAATGAAGCAATCGCTAGAGGAGTTACTGAGTCTGGCGTTTATGTGGTGACAGGTTATCCGGGCACTCCATCAAGTGAGGTATTAATGACTATCCATGAATTCGGTAAGGATTTAGACATATATGCTGAGTGGGCAGTGAATGAGCGTGTGGCCTTCGAAATCGGTTTAGGTGCAGCCATAGGTGGAGCTAGGGCTTTAGTGACGATGAAGGCCCCGGGAGCTAATGTTGCTTCCGATCCCATGCTTTCATCAGCATATTCTGGCGTTGATGGAGGATTAGTTATTTTGATTGCTGATGACCCAGGCCCAATAACCACACAAACAGAGCAAGATAGCCGTTGGTTTGCTGAACTCGCTAAATTGCCAACTATAACTCCCTCCAACCCTCAGGAAGCTAAGGATTATGTTAGGGTAGGTATTGATTTAAGTGAGAAGCTGCAGTTACCTGTCATATTGAGGACAACAACAAGAGTTAATCATGCAGTAGCTCCAGTAATTACGGGACCTGTTGAGAAACCTAAGAAATACATAAGATTCGTGAGGAACCCTCCTAGATTTGTGAGGGCAGGTATGGCGTGGAATAGGGAAAGGCATGCATGGCTCCTTAACCAGCTTGCTAAAGTTGAAGGAGTTTTGAGGCCCTTCAGAATCAACAGGGTTGAGGGTTCAGGAAGTAAGTGCGTAGTTTGTGAAGGGGTTGCTTACGAATATGTTAAGGAAGCACTGAATGAATTGGGTGAAGGAGCTAAATTACTAAAAATCATTAAGTTAGGGCAGATATATCCCCTCCCGAAGGAATTCCTTAAGGAAGAGCTAACGAATTGTGAGGAAGTATTAGTTGTTGAGGAGCTGGATCCCTACCTTGAAGAGAAAATTAAGGCCTTAGCTCATGATGTAGGGCTAAAGATCAAGGTAATTGGTAAAATGGAAAGGATTCTTCCTGAGGTGGGTGAGCTAACATTTACACCGGTAATTAATGCTTTACGAAAATTTGTAGGATTAAATCTAAGTAACTTAGTTGCTAAGTATGTGAAGGAGGTTCCTTCTAGGCCACCGCCTCTTTGCCCTTCATGCCCGCATCGCAATACATACTTGGGCCTTATATTTGGTCTTCTGAGAGCTGGCTACAGGAAAGAGGACGTACCTATTTTTGGAGATATAGGTTGCTATGCTTTAAGCGTTAACCCGCCCCTCAATGCTATATGGACGGAACACAGTATGGGTGCTAGCATAGGTATGGCTATGGGCCTGAAATTAAGTGGTTTTAAGGGGCCCGTTATAGCAACGATTGGTGACTCAACGCTATTTCATGCAGGTCTTCCAGCACTTGCTGAAGCAATTCATAAGAGGGCTGACTTACTTATTGTTGTGCTTGATAACGAAGTAGTTGCTATGACTGGTCATCAATCAACGCTCTCTTGGGGCAAAACAGAGATGGGTAGGTTAACTAAGCCGCTGAAGATAGAGGATGTCGTTAGAGGATTAGGTGCAGACGAGGTGGTTGTGGTGGACCCTTACAACATTGATGAGCTGATTACGCAGGTAAAGAGGCTCATAAGTAAGCCTGGCGTTAAGGTGCTTGTTTCTAGGGCTCCCTGTGCCCTCTATGCCTCAAGGCTTTATGGTGTTAGGAAAAGATATACAGTCATACCCGAAAAATGTAAAGAATGTATGGCCTGCATAAAGATAACGGGTTGCCCAGCTCTATATATAGGCGAGGACCATAAAGTGAAGATAATGCTTGAGGATTGCCTGGGTTGTGGCTTGTGTGCGAGGTACTGTCCCTTTAGCGCTATTGTGGAGGTTGGTAAGAATGAAAGTAACTAACGTGCTGATAGCTTCGGTTGGTGGTCAGGGGGGCCTGACGTTATCTAGGGTGCTCGCTATTGCGGCA
>JALWQN010000098.1 GCA_027083115.1 Desulfurococcales archaeon | reverse complement strand
TTCACTTCTGGGGCCTCAAGACCGGTAGTTGTTTATAATAGGGATTCAGGGCTAGGTAAAACAATAACTCTTGACGGCGGCTTTGACGCTGCTAGGGAGGCCTTAACGGAAGCCCTATGGAGGAGAGGGAGAACGGCCTCAGCAATAATCATTAGGGAAATATTGCCAGACTACTACGCAAGCATAGGGAACTGGCACATAAGGGAGACAGTATATAATGCATTACGGACTAAGCCCGAGAGATTCAGGAGTCTTGAGGAGGCCTTAAGTGAGTTAAGGTCGTTAGTTAGTGAGGAGACCTACAGTAACGTGTTGCGTAGGTTGAGGGCCGTAAAGCAGAAGTCACTGGTTGGGTACGTGGACAGAAAGGAGTAACACCTCAGTTAGGGGTTGAGCTCTTATTAATCATTCACTTAAGTTAGGGTGTTTTTGGTGGTGGGTTTGAGGAAGCGCTTAGTTATTTACTTAGGTTGCGACAGCAAGAGCGCTGACGTGCTGAGGAGGGTTAAATTATTTCAGGACTTCTTCGATGAGGTGAGGACAATATACATTCCTGAGAGCGACCCTGAACTCCTTAATGAGCTCTCAATACCCTCAATAACTGTTGAGGAAGTAGCTACGTAACTTATTTTTTGCTTTGTTCCTCAAGAACCAAACCAACCCTTCTGTAGGGGCAGTTCTCCCAGTGCTTCTCACAGAGAGGGACTTCGTAACGAGTTAAGTACCTACCCAGCACATCGCAGGCAGCTAAGTAGGCACCGCTCTCATGCTTCTCAACAATAAAGAACTTGCATCCTGAGGAGGGCTTCTTGCTTAAGGAATGAATCAGCAGTAAGGGCTTACCGAACTTCGAGATATAGGGTTGCGCGGCCTTCAAAGAAATTGAGGTTGGCTCTCTATAGTACTTGCATGCCCTATATACTGTTTCATCACCTAAGCACTTCTGAGGTATGACTGGGTCTGTGGATGGTCTCTCCAGTGCGGGGGAAGTGCAGAATCCGTCTTTAAACCAGGGACACGGCAATCAAAGCACCATTGAGTCCTTAATTAATAGATTTATAAGCTATTAAATCCCTTCTACCTATAGGGACCACGTATGGATGATGAAGGAAGTTTAGGTATCGGCAAGAAATTAGGGTTGAAGGTTGTTTATGAGGACCCGGACGTCGTTGTTGTGAGGGCTCCGACAGAAGACCAACTAATAAGTATCCTCATAAATTTATTGAGAGATAAGCCCATGAGCGTTAAGGAGCTCCACACATTTCTTTCGGGTCTTGCAAGCGAGGATAAGATAAGGAGAGCCCTAACTAAGTTAGTGAATGAAGGAAGGGCTTACGTGCTTGAGGATGGGAGATTCACTATAGTGGGTCTGGAGTAACTCACTAAGGAAGAGCAGACTACAGAATTGTTTTATTTAATTCGCTTGGTTTCTCAGTATACCTCAACCCGATAAAACTTATTTAGTGGGTTTAACCTCAATATATAAGAGGCTTATTCGTCAGCCTTATGAGGTGTTAATTATGGGTTCAAAAATAAGTGAGGAGGAGCTGAATAAGGCGCTTTCAGCGACAGCACCTAAGGAGAGAGTTGACCCGAGGAAGCGATGGGTTGAGAAGATGGTTAAGTCAGCAGCAAAGTACCATAAGATATGTCCTTACTTCGATAAGAAAACAGGGAATTGCTTCATTAAACAACTGAAGTTCTTGAAGAGCACCAGATGCGATAGGGACGGTAACTTCGAGGGATGCCCTGTCTTCATTTCTTATTTGGAGGAGAAGTACGAGTGGTATAAGGAAACCGGTCAGCCACTACCCATGGACTTCAGGGACTTAACGATGTTTGCTTAGGTATTAGTCCCGCGTGTCTCATGAAGCAATCTTTGTTGAGAGTGATTAGATGATTGATGACGTTTTAGCTAATCCCTTAAGGCACCTGAAGGATTCGATTATTGAGTTAATCCTTAATGCCTTAAGAAACAGATGCATCACAGACAGGTTAAGGGGTTACCTTTACTTAATTATTCAGGAGCCTCCCAGGAAGGAGTTCGGTGACTTAGCTATCCCTCTACCTAGGCTCCTCACGTCCTGTAGGGGGATGGATTTAAGGGAGCTTGCTTCCCTAATAATTAATTCTGTGGGAGGGAGTTCCTTAATATCTAGAGCTGAAGCCAGCGGTTCTTACCTGAACTTCTTCATAAATACAAGAACCTACGGCAGCTTAGTTCTTAAGGCAGTTCGTGAGTTAGGCGATAGGTATGGGGTGCCGAAGGCCGATAGACCTAAGCGAATCGTTGTTGAGTTCGTTTCAGCAAATCCAATACATCCTCTACACATAGGTTCGGGAAGGAATGCCGTTATTGGGGACTTCATAAGCAGGTTATTAATTGCTTCAGGCCATGAGGTTGAGAGAAGGTACTATGTTGATGACGTAGGGCTGCAGACTGCTTACTTAGCTTACGGATACCTGAAGTTAGGTAAGCCCGAACCTCCTTCAGGCATTAAGCCAGATCACTATTACGGGATGATATATGCTGCGACAGTCACCGTAATAGATGTCCTTAAGTTAAGGAATGAGCTGCAGAAGGCAAAGGAATTAGGGGATTACGCAAGGATTAAGGAACTTAACTCAAGGGTTGACGAGTTAATGGCTCACCTCCAGAGATTAAGGGATAAGGTAAGGAAGGAGGTCGACAAATTAATAGATGAATTAAGTGGGGAGGAAGACCCTGAGGCTTCAGTGAAGGCATTAATGAAGGCTTACGAGGCTGGCAGGCCTGAGGCCTCAGTGATTAGGGAGGTTGCTGAGAAAGTTCTTGAGGGAATTAAGGAAACACTCCAGACCTTAGGCGTGAACATAGATAGGTGGGATTGGGAAAGCGACCTATTTAGGGAGGGGTTGGTTAGGGATGTTCTTGGGAGAGCTAAGGAAGCAAGTAACTACGTCCTCCATAAGGGTGTTCCAGCGCTGGACTTCAAGTACCTACTTCAGGATAAGGGTTTGAGGGAGAAGTTAAGGGTGCCTAAGGGTTTGGAAGTCCCTCCCCTTATACTGGTTAGGGAAGATGGCTCAACCCTATACACAACTAGGGATATTGCTTACACGCTAAAGAAATTCAAGGAGTTCAGGGCTGACGAAGTAATTAATGTGATTGCTGTTGAGCAAACACTACCTCAAACGCAGTTGAGGTTAGCCCTCCATTCATTAGGCTTCAGGAGAGAGGCCGAAAACACCATACACTACTCTTACGAGATGGTGAGGATGTCTGGGGCCTCAATGTCCTCAAGGAGAGGGGTTTACGTAACTGTTGATGAAGTTATAGGCAGGATGAATGAGTTAGTTAAGGAAATAATGCAGTTGAGGGGAGGGAATGACGATACCCTCCCGCTTAAAGTGGCTAGGTCAGCATTCAGGTATATGATGCTCTCGACAACGCCTTCTAAGGTTCTTGTTTTCGACATCAGTAGGGCATTAGACAGGAAGCAGCTTTCAGGTCCTTACCTGCAGTACACCTACGCTAGGGCAGCGTCAGTCCTCAGGAAAGCTAATGGTGTGCCGTGGGATAAGGTAAGTTTTGAGTATGGTGTTGAGGGCTTAAGGCGTGATCTGCTGTGGCTTGTTGGGGCGTTCCCTGAAGTAATGAGTAAAACCCTCGAGAAGCTTGAGCCTGATGACCTGATTGGGCACCTTAATAGATTGAGCGATACCTTCAACAGGTGGTACGATCAGGAACCCATAGCTAAGGAACCTAATGAGGTGTTGAGGGCTCTGAAACTCTTCATAACTGAGGGAGTTAGGCTCTCACTGAAGGTGGGTATGGGGATATTGGGTATGGATGTTTTGGAAAGGATTTAATTATTTCCTTAACCCTTCTTTTTAAGGCATGTAAAGATAACTATGTGGTGATGTTTCTTGAGGAATGATGATGTAGAGATAGAGCTCCGGGTAGGTACGGCCAGGCAGAAGGATGTCGGCAGAAAGATAGCTAGGATAAGTAAGACTTACATGAAGGAATTAGGTGTTGATTACGGTGACTTCGTGGAGGTTGAGGGTCCCAAGGGCTCGACAATACTTCAGGTTTGGCCTGCCTTCAAGGACGATGAAGGCTCGGACATCATAAGGATCGATGGTTACACTAGGGAGGCACTAGGTGTTGCTGTGGGGGACATAGTTAAGGTAAGGAAAGCTAGGGTTGAGAGAGGCAGTAAGGTGGTTCTAGCACCAACAGTCCCGATGATGTTTGATGAGAGCTTCAGAGAGTACGTTAAGGAGCAACTTCTCTATAAGCCAGTCAGGCGGGGGGAGGTAGTTTTCGTTTTTTACCCCTTGTTTGGTGAACCGCTGAGGTTTGTCGTTACAGCCACACAACCAACTCAAGCAGTATACATAGATGAGGACACTAGGGTTGAGTTAAGGAAGGAACCCGTTCGTGAGGAGGCATTAGCTAGGACAGTGCCTAGAGTTACTTGGGAAGACATAGGTGATTTAGAGGAGGTTAAGGAAAGGATTAGGGAGATCGTTGAGTTACCTATGAGGCACCCGGAACTCTTTAAGCACTTAGGTATCGAGCCACCTAAGGGTGTCCTACTTCACGGGCCTCCTGGAGTAGGGAAGACCTTACTGGCTAAGGCCCTAGCTAATGAAATAGGTGCTTACTTCCTAGCCATAAATGGGCCGGAAATAATGAGTAAGTTCTACGGTGAGTCTGAGCAGAGGTTAAGGGAGATCTTTGAGGAGGCCCAGAAGAACGCACCGGCAATAATATTTATTGATGAGATAGACGCCATAGCGCCGAAAAGGAGTGAAGTGACTGGTGAGGTAGAGAAAAGAGTTGTCGCTCAACTACTGACGTTAATGGATGGGCTTAAGGAAAGAGGCAGGATAATAGTTATTGGGGCCACAAACAGGGTTGAGGCCTTAGACCCAGCATTAAGGAGGCCGGGTAGGTTCGATAGGGAGATAGAGATACCTCCTCCCGACAAGAGAGCTAGGAAAGCAATACTTGAGGTGCATACAAGGAATGTGCCTCTAGATAAGGACATTAATTTAGAGGATATTGCTGAAGTAACTCATGGATTCACTGGCGCGGACATAGCTGCCTTAGTTAAGGAGGCAGCTATGTCTGCCTTAAGGAGGTTCCTTAATACCGAGAAAGTAGATCTGGATAGGCCTATCCCTCCAGAACTACTTAAGAAGCTTAAGGTCTCGAAGCAGGACTTTATGGAGGCTATGAAGCTGGTTCATCCGACCCTAATGCGTGAGGTCCTTGTTGAGGTTCCTGAGGTTAGGTGGGAGGATGTTGGTGGTTTGGATGAGGTTAAGCAGCAGTTGAGGGAAGCTATTGAGTGGCCTATGAAGAAGCCAGAAGTCTTCGAGAAGATGGGTATCCGGCCGCCTAAGGGAATACTTCTTTACGGCCCTCCAGGATGCGGTAAGACACTACTTGCTAAAGCAGTAGCAACAGAATCGGAAGCTAACTTCATAGCAGTTAAGGGACCGGAAATACTGAGTAAGTGGGTGGGTGAGTCAGAGAAGGCAGTGAGGGAAATATTCAGGAGGGCCAGGCAGGTATCTCCAGCGATAGTGTTCTTTGATGAGATAGATTCTATTGCTCCAGCAAGGGGTTTCAGGCATGACTCCGGAGTTACTGACAGGATAGTTAATCAGTTGCTTGCTGAGCTGGACGGCATACAGACCATGAAGAATGTGGTGGTTATTGGAGCGACGAATAGAGCAGACATAATTGATTCAGCACTCCTTAGGCCAGGAAGGTTCGACAGGATAATTTATGTGCCTCCCCCAGACAAGAAAGCAAGGTACGAGATACTTAAGGTCCACACGAGGAAAGTGCCTCTAGATAAGGACGTTGACTTACTTAGGATAGCTGAATTAACTACTGGTTACTCTGGTGCTGACTTGGAGGCATTGGTTAGGGAGGCAGTAGTTCTTGCGTTAAGAGATAAGTTTGAGGCAAGGCCTGTCTCAATGAAGTACTTCCTGAAGGCGTTAGAGGCCGTTAAGCCTTCCTTAACGAAGGACGTGATGGAGAGGTACCAGAAAACATATGAGTCGCTGAAGAAGATGGTTATGTAGCACATAACATCAGCAATTTCTTTACCCAGTAGTTTTATTCCTTAATTAG
Organism: Desulfurococcales archaeon; assembly: GCA_027083115.1. GTDB lineage: Archaea > Thermoproteota > Thermoprotei_A > Sulfolobales > NBVN01 > S013-73. Next base: position 9,398 of record JALWQN010000098.1, on the reverse strand, counting down.
CTAGCGATGTACGCTACACCTTTAGGAAATGATGTAAAACCCTATTCAGGTTAGCGTGCAACGAACTGGCTGAATGGGGTGGTGTTTATGGGTAGGAAAGGGTTTGAGGTCCTTAAGCTGAAGTTGAGGGGTGCAGCAACTAATGACTACAGGGAACTCATTAGGAAGCTCTCCAGGGAGGTTAAGGTGGCTTTCAGAGCTAGGGAGAGGAGGTTACTCGTTTTCTCAGGGAGCGAACCTGAGGTGGTTGCTGGCCTCCTCTCAGACACCGTCAGGAAGTACATCAGTAGATTAAGGAAGCTAAGGAAGGAAGAGATAAGGGCCCTTCACGTCTTTCATGATGAGTTCCCTGATGCTAGGCTAAGGGCTAAGTTACTTAAGCGTGTCTTAGGAAGTATTGATGGTGTTAAGCTAGAGCAGGCTGTTTATGAGGTGAGCCATAAGTTCCTTGGGTCAACATATGATGTATTGATTCTTGACTTAACTAATGACCTAAAACCTAATGATGTCGGGAGGCTACTGGGTATTGTTTCTGGAGGGGGCTTAATTGCTTTAATGACCCCACCTATCGACTCATGGAATGACTTAAACACGATATTCAGGCAGAACCTGACAGTACCTAATCACCCTGAACCAAGACGCGTATTCATCAAGTACTTTATCAGGAAGCTAATGACTCACGAAGCGATATATGTTTTCGACACTGACTCAGGCAAGTTAATTAAGGATGGCTCATGCGGAAGGAAGAAGTGCAGCAGACCATACGTTGTGAGGGAGGTTAGGTTCCCTAAGGACTCCGTCTTTCCTGAGGCAATCTATAAGAAAGCACTAACCCAGGATCAGGTTCAAGTAATTAAGCTTGTTGAGGAACACTTAGTTCCTAAGCCAAAGAAAAAGCATGTTTCGCTAGTCATTATTGCGGACAGAGGTAGGGGGAAGTCATGCGCTATAGGGATATCTTTAGCTGGGTTCATTAAGGAAATGCTTAAGCATAAGAATAGGGTCAGGATAGCGGTAACTGCTGCTGAACCACTATCCATACAGTCCTTAATGAAGCTCGCTAGCGAAGCCCTTAACTCAATAGGTTACGAACATAAAGAGATCGTCAAGAACGACTACGTCATAGAGATTAAGGGCGACAGATTCAGCATTGAGTTCTGGGAGCCCTACACAGTCCTTAAGTTAGGTGTCGATATGGTTGTTGTCGATGAGGCAGCGGGGATACCTGTTCCACTTCTTCACAAGATATGGAGGAAATTCAGACGAACAATATACGCAACAACGATCCATGGTTATGAGGGTGCAGGAAGAGGTTTTCAGGTAAGGTTTCTTAGGAGGTTGGAGGAGGACCCAAGAACTAACTTAGTTCTTTACGAGATGAAGGAACCGATAAGGTATGGCCCGAACGACCCAATAGAGCTATTCGTTTTTGACGCGCTTAAGCTGGACGCTGAACCCGACGAATTAAGTGAGGAAGATTTGGAGGCCATAAGGAGGGGTGATTTAGAGTACGTGGTTTACGACCCTAATTACCTTTTTTCTGAGGAGGGCGAGAAGGACCTCAAGCCACTCTTCGGTATTTTTGTGTTAGCTCACTACAGGAATGAGCCTGATGACTTAGGGAGGATTGCTGACGCGCCACACCATAGTGTTAGGGCAGCGAAGATTAGGGGCTCAGGAAAAATAGTTGGTGCTGTTCAGCTTGCTGAGGAAGGAGGTCTTCCAGATGAAGTGGTTAGCGAGTTGCTTATGGGGGGCAGAATACCCGGAAACATAATTCCTGACAGGCTACTTAAGCACTGGAGGCTGGAGCCCTTCGGTAAGGGCGTTGGTTGGAGGATTGTTCGGATAGCTGTCCACATTAAGGTCCAAGGGATGGGTATCGGTTCATTCCTCCTCAATAAAGTTGTTGAGGAAGCTGTTAGCAGGGACTACGATTGGGTTGGAGCCGGCTTCGGGATAAGTGAAGAACTACTTCATTTCTGGGTTAAGAACGGCTTCATTCCCGTCCACTTATCCCCTGACAGGAACAGGGTTAGCGGCGAGTACACATCCATAGTTGTTAAGCCCTTAAGCCCTGAGTGGGAGGGCCTAGTCAATACTGCGGTTAAGGAATTCAGTATCAAGCTTCTTGAGAGCCTCCACTCAGTTTACTGGGATTTGGAGCCTGAAGTGATTTACGCCCTCTACAGGGATGCATTGATGAATGAGGAATACAGCGAAAGATTTAGGCTCACCGAAATACAGAAGGAGAGGTTAATGCTATATATGGAGGGATTAATGACTTATGAGTCAGTCGCTGATGCAGTAAACACCTTAATTAAGGCGTCGCTCATTAAGGGTTGCTTAAGGACTACTGAGGTGAAGGATGCCGTGGTAGCTATTGCAAGAACCCTTCAAGGCCGGTTATGGGACTCAATATTTGAGGAGTATGGTGTAGGTAAGGGTAGGGCAGTAAGCACTTTAAGGAAGTTAGTGAGGGAAGTGTACATTAATTGCTTCGGAAGCCTGGAGGGACTCAGTGAATTACGTACTTCCTCCAATTAATTAGTGTGTATGCTGCTCCAGCAATAACTAAGGAAGCAATTACTGACATAACACCAACACCTAACTTGCTCAGTAAGGTCACTCCGTACTTGCCTAAGAGCTCATACTTAACCTCCACAACATGACCCGAAAACCTTAAGGAGGTATTTCCTCTCTTACTCCCTACCTTAATGGCTCCCTTCAGTATATTGTAGAGAGAAATATTCTCAACCACCTTAACGTAGTTTCCTTCAGGCGTTAAGCACGCGCCACTGATTAAGTAATTTCCTGAGGGAGTTGGTGAGTAAATTATGTCACACTGGATCATTCCACCATAGGTCCTTAACGTCACTCTATATTCGTAGATGAAGGAATGAATAACTAATGAAGCAATTACCAAGGCAACAACTAATTCCTTAATCCAGCTTCCCCAAACCATCGGTTAAGGAAAGGAAATAACTTTTAATGCTTAACTGCCTGTAGACAGTAGTCGAATATCTATTAAGGGACATATTTTTTACTTAACCTCAAGTATGTAGGTGGGGTTTGAAATGAGTAATACGGAAGCTTTGTTTCGCCCTAAGTCGATCGCCGTAGTGGGGGCGTCAAGACACCCAGGAAAAATAGGTTATGAAGTCCTTAAGAACCTAATTAATTATGGGTTTAAGGGTAAGATATATCCCGTGAATCCCAAGGCTGACGAGATCTTAGGCCTTAAGACATACCCTAAGGTCTCGTCAATACCTGACGAAGTAGACATGATTGTTGTTTCAGTTCCTGCTAAGCTGGTTCCTGGAGTTGTTGAGGATGCAGGCAAGAAGGGCGTTAAGGTTGCCGTAATAATTACTTCAGGCTTTAAGGAAATCGGCAAGGTGGAGTTGGAGAGGGAGGTTGTGGAGACAGCCAGGAAGCACGGCATGAGGGTCTTAGGTCCAAACATCTTCGGTATCGTGTACACGCCATTAAGGATTAACGCAACATTCGGGCCTCAGGAAGTTATTCCTGGGTCTGTTGGGTTCATAACTCAGTCAGGGGCCTTAGGGATCGCATTAATGGGGATGACCATAGTTGAGAAGATAGGTGTCTCCACAATAGTTTCCATAGGTAATAAGGCAGACATTGATGATGCTGACCTTCTTCAATTCCTTGAGAAGGACGAATCAACTAAGGTTGTCCTCATATACCTTGAGGGAGTCACTGACGGTAAGAAGTTCATGAAGGCAGCAGAAAGCTTCTCCTTAAGGAAGCCATTAATTGTGGTTAAGGCAGGCAAGACTGAGGCAGGGGCTAAGGCAGTTGCTTCACATACGGGATCGCTAGCAGGTAATGTAGCGATATATTCCACCTTATTCAAGGAGTCAGGGATTCTTGAGGCAGTTAATGTTGAGCAGGCGTTCGATTGGGCTAGGGCTTTCTCTTACTTACCTCCGTACGAGGACGGCCAGTTAGTTATAGTCACTAATGGTGGGGGTGCTGGAGTCTTAGCTACGGATGTTTTGGCGGAGAACGGAATATCGTTAAGTAGGCCTCCTGACTCACTAGTTAATTCCTTAAAACCTAAATTACCTGAGTTTGCTTCACTAAAGAACCCTATAGACGTTACTGGAATGATAAGTAATGAGGGTTACGTGGATGCTGTGATTGAGGCAATAAGGAATGATGGGGTCGGTGCTGTATTGGCCCTCTATTGCGAGACAGCAGTAACTGACCCTGTAGTGATTGCTGACGAATTAATTAATGCTGTTAAGGAGTTGGGTGGCTTAAGGAAACCAATTACGGTAGCCATGATCGGTGGTGAGAAATCCTATAAGGCAGTCGCTAAGCTTAATGAGGCAGGAATACCTACTTACCCAATGCCTGAGAGGGCTGCCTCATCAATGGCTGCGTTAATTAACTACAGGAAAGTTAGGGAGAGGGTTGAGAGAAGGCTTAAGGAGTTAGGGAGAACCACTAACGCTTAAATACGTCCCAAACCTCAACTTAACGGTGGTTAAGTGTATGGAGTACGTATATGCCTCGCTACTACTGCATTCGGCGGGTAAGGAAATAAACGAGGATAACGTGAAGAAGGTTTTGGAGGCTGCAGGGATTCAGGCAGATGAGAACAGGATTAAGATGCTTGTTGCTGCCTTAAAGGAAGTAAACATTGATGAGGTCGTTAAGCAAGCTACTGCGGCCCCAGTAGTACCTGCAGCTGCTGCGGCAGCACCAACACCTGCTGGAGCTCCTTCCGAGGAGAAGAAAGAGGAGGAGGAAGAAGAAGAGAAGGAGAAGGAAGTTAGTGAGGAGGAAATAGCTGAAGGTATATCCTCACTTTTTGGTTAAGTAATTTCAGTAGGGTTAGCTATCTAATTAATTAGGTTAAAGTACCTTAACTGGTTTTTAGCTATAATAAATTTATTAGTTTGTTAGTTTAACCTTACTTAGCTTAAAGTAGGTGTTGTTAATGGATGAGAAAGATCTTAAGATACTGTCTCTATTAGCTGAAAACTCAAGGACACCATCAACAAGGATAGCTAGGGTTTTAGGAATCTCTGATGTTGCAGTAAAGAAGAGGATAGTTAAGCTGGAGAGGGAGGGAGTTATTAAGGGATATAAGCTTGAGGTTGATCCGTCGAAGCTGGGTTACTCATCAATAGCTTACGTAGGCGTTAACGTTAATTCTGAGTCCCTGCTGGATGTAGCTAAGGAACTATCGAATAGGAAGGACGTAGTGTTTGTTGCTTTGACTTCTGGGGATCATGACGTAATGATTGAGCTTTGGGCCAAGGACGGTTCTGAAATGCAGTTGAAGCTTAAGGAAATCAAGAACCTTGATGGCGTAAAGAACGTTTACCCAGCAATAGTTCTTGAGGTCATTAAGGGTAGGGAATCACTACCTGAAATAATAACTAGGTCAGTTACTTAAGGTGATTCTGGAAACACATAACCTGAGTAAGCTATCTCACTCACGGGAAGCGGGTCTTCAGGATTGAGTCAAGGATATGACCCCATAGAGAGGACTAAAGTAGTTCGTGAGAGGGTTTGTAGGGAAGGGAGCTCAGGGCAGGAGAGACTTTACTATAGGTTTAGGGGAGGAAGGTGGTATGGCGGGATAGCTTCTGCAGACGTAATAGGCTGTAACTTATCCTGCAAGTTCTGTTGGGCATGGTACTTCAGGGACAGGTACAACTTAGGTAATTACTTCACTTCTGAAGGGGCTTTCAGGAAGCTCAGAAAGATAGCTGTTGGTAGGCGCTATAACCTGATGAGGTTAACTGGAGGTGAACCCACTATATGTAGGGATCACCTAATTCGCTTGGTTGAGTTGGCTTTAGCATCGGGATATGGGTTCATTCTCGAAACCAATGGTTTGCTGTTGGGTCACGACATGAGTTACGCTAAGGAGCTCTCAAGCTATGATGACCTATTAATTAGGGTTTCCTTCAAGGGAGTCAATCCTGAAGAATTCAGTGAGTTAACCGGGGCTAAGCCCTCAGGTTTCGACCTCCAATTAAGTGCGTTAAGGAACTTACTTGACTACGGGATCAAGCCATGCCGCAACTTAATACCTGCAATAATGGTTTCCTTCAGTAAGGATGAGGATATCGCTGAATTTGTTATGAAGTTATCTGATATGGATGAGGACCTACCTAGATGCATTGATTGGGAGGTCGTTATCCTATACCCTCATGTGGAGAAGATCCTCAGGAAGACTGGGTTAAGGCCTAGGAAGTACTTAAGGCCTTAACTTGGAGGAACTAATGTATATTTGTAATTCCTTATTAGCTCCCTAATCGTTACTGCTTAGGTGCTTGAGCTGAGGATCGATGAGTTCGAGAACTACATGATGAGGAACCTCGATTCATTACTTAAGGAGTGCGTTGGTTTGTGTGAGGGTTCTGAACCTCCAACGCTTAGTCTTACTGAGGACGTCATTTACGAGGGATGCGATAGGTGCTTAATTAGGGCTGCCTTAGATAGGGTTGGCGTCAGCACGTACTCGCTTACGTTTCGGGACGGGAGGTTCTGCGAGTTAAGCCTTTTTGATGACGGAATCATTGAGGTGACTGAGGAGACTGCTGAGTTAATACCTACTGGGAGAATTAGTGAATACCTAGATAACTTACTTAGTTTTGGTCTCCTTAGTGAGGAGGCTGCTGAATCAATACTTCAGTGGCTAGGTTTAGGGAAAAAATAATTTACTTCCTCAACAACCTTCAGAGGGTGTTAGTTTGAGGTTCTACGTAGCGAGTGAGGAAGAGATCCTTTCAGGAGAAATTACTGACGTGTACTTCGTCAGGACCGAAGAAATACTTAAGGCTAAGGGCCTCACGGACGTTAAGGTGAGGATGGAGGTCCATACAGGGAGGTTACCTGGGGGTTATGATTGGGCTGTTTACGCAGGTCTTGAGGAGGCCCTTCACTTACTTAAGGGCAGGAGATTAACCGTTTACTCACTTCCTGAGGGGACCTTAATTAAGGGTAACTTCCCCCTAATGGTTATTGAGGGTCGCTACTCAGATATCTGTGTTCTCGAGACCCCTCTATTAGGTATCTTAAGGCACTATACCTCAGTAGCTACTAGGGCGGCACGCTTTAAGAAGCTCTCACACAACAAAACAATTCTTTACTTCGGTCTTAGGGGTGCTCACCCAGCTATCGCACCTATGCTGGATAGGGCAGCCTACATAGGTGGTGTTGACGGCGTTTCGGGGGCTTTCAACAGGAGGTACTTGGGTGTGGTCCCTAAGGGCACAATGCCTCACGCACTGATACTTGTTTTCGGTGATGAGGTCTCTGCATGGAGAGCTTACGATGAGGTAGTTGATGAGTCCGTCCCAAGGATCGCTTTAGTGGATACCTTCATGGACGAGAGGTTCGCCACAGTTAAGGCTGTGGAGGCCTTACGCAATAAGTTAGTTGGTGTGAGGCTAGACACCCCCAGAAGCAGGAGGGGAGATATGGCTGAAATAATTAGGGAGATTAAGTGGACCCTTAAACTTATGGGTAGGGAGGACGTTCAGGTAATAGTTAGTGGGGGAATTAGTGAGTCAGAAATGGCTAGGTTGAGGGAGGTTGCGGATGGTTTCGGGGTCGGGACATCAATAACTTACCCCAAACCTGTTGACTTCAGTATGGATATTGTTGAGAAATTCATTGATGGTGAGTGGGTGCCTTACACAAAGAAAGGTAAGTACCCGGCTGCTAAAGCAGTGTATAGGTGCGGTACCCTAGATTATGAGGTAGTTAGGTTAGGTAGTGAGCCAGAAAGATGCAGGGAGCCACTCATGCTTAAGTGGATAAACAATGGTGAATTAGTGAGGGGGTTACCTACAGTCAATCAGGTCAGGGAGTATGTCCTGAAGCAACTGAAGGAAGTTCCTGAGCCAACACCATCCTGAAAACGATTTCTAGGAACTGATTGAATCTTTATTAATTAATCCATTAATAGAGAAGAAGGGATTTAAGGCGGTAACCCTAGGGAAGAGGATAGCTTCCTTCACTTTATTGGTATTTGTTACCTTGTCCTTAGCGCTCATACCGAACCAATTAAGAGCTACCGCTAAGTCGGGGGAGGACCTCATTAAGCTCTGGGAGAAAGGAGTTGATGGGAAAGTCTTCGCTACCTCATGGAGCCCTACCAACAGCTACTTAGCTGTAGGAGCAAGCAATTTATTCCCGAAAAATAATGGGACATTAATTATCTTCAATAGTGGAGGGAATGCCATTTGGAGCAAGAAACTAAGTTCAGGGATCCTGAGCCTTTCATGGGGCCCTAAAGGTAAGGTTCTTGCTGTGGGGTCCTTCAGTATGCGGAGAGGAGGACACCTGATATTGTTTGGTTTGAACGGAAGCTTACTTATGAATAAGTCCCTACAGAAATACGTTATATCTGGCATATCTTGGAGTCCCGACGGCAAGGAATTAGCTCTATTGCTTAAGTATTTTCATTGGAGCGGTGTCTTGGTCCTTGATCTTTCAGGAAGGAAGTTATGGAGTTATGGGGTTCCTGGTCCCGTACTTTCCTCAATTTCTTGGAGGCCCGAGGGGGACTTAATGGCTGTAGGTAGTGATTTAGGGAGCATGTACTTCATAAATAGGATGGGTGAAGTAGTTAAGGTAATTAAGGGATTAGGTCAGTACATCACTAGAGTTTCATGGAGTCCCGACGGAAGTAAGTTAGCTGTAGGAACAAACAATAGCGTGATAGTGCTTGACAGTAAGGGAAGTAGGTTAAGGGTTTGGAGAACTGAAAGCAGTAAACCACTACCTTATTGGGGACCTAATGGCGTTATGATGGTCTCATTCAAGAAGAACCAAATAACCTTAACAGACACATCAACAAACAAAACCATTGTTAGAACCCTCGACACGAAAGTAAACAGCGTTTCTTGGTCATCCAAAAACATGATATTAGCGGTAGGCGGCGAGTACGAAGTCATAGCTTACAAACTGCTTTTGCCACAACCCAAAGAAAGTGAGTGGCTGTTGACCATAATTGCTTCAGTAATCATAGTGGTTGCTTCAGCAGCCCTAATAATTATCAAGAAGTTAAGGCCCTGAAGGCAGGGTTAACTGTTAACCACAGGTTAAAACCACGCGAGATCAGGGCCCTCTCCACCCATATCGTGGATAACTTATTGAAAAACATTCAGAAAACCATGAGCTTATGGTGGACCGGCCGGGATTTGAACCCGGGACCTCCGCCGTGCGAGGGCGGCGCTCTTCCGACTGAGCTACCGGCCCTTCAATAACTTTAGGTGGTTTTGGAGTTTTAAGGCTTGAGCTATGGTGTGCTTTAGGTTTTCAGTTAGTTCGGTTCGTAAATTGTTTCCCCTGTTTCTTCTGTTGTTCTGTAGCCTTCGTAGTCCTCCACTATTTTTTTGATT